>DASRJB010000217.1:0-4684 GCA_035649715.1 Pirellulaceae bacterium | reverse complement strand
AACGATAAACTGCGACTGATACGATGGGGCCGGTGCCACAGTCTTCGGAGTCCTTCATGTCCGGCCACAGCCCGCAACACGAGCAGCATGCGTTCGCCAACTACCGGGCACGCCGCCGCGACGGCCTGGCGGTGGTCGATCGCCGCGGCATGCTCAAGGCGGGGATCGCGGGCGTGGCAGGCTTGAGTTTGCCGCAGCTGTTGCGTTCTCGGGCGGCGGCTGCCTCGCGGGGCGCGGCCGGCAAGAATAAGAGCTGCATCCTGCTCTGGATGGCCGGCGGCCCGAGCCACATCGACACCTGGGACAGCAAGCCCGACCGGCCCCAGATCAATCGCGGCCCCTTCGGCGTGACGCAGACGAAGCTGCCGGGCGTCGTGATCTGCGAGCACCTGCCCAAGCAGGCGGCGATGCTCGACCGGTTCACCATCATCCGCTCGGTCGATGCCCGCCACAGCAACCACGAGCCGAACAAGGTTTTTCAGACCGGCAACTCAGCAGCTGAGGGCCGGACCAACCCCGAGGCCGAGAAGTATCCGGCCCTCGCTTCGCTCATCGCCAAGCACCACGGGGCGAATCATCTGGCGATGCCGCCGTATGTCGCGTTCCAGAAGTCGCGCTCGCACATCGCCTATGCCGGCTACCTGGGCAAGCAATACGATCCGCTGCTCGCCGAGCGGGCCGTCGCTCTGCCGGTTTATACGAACGTCGGGCAGGACACCGGAACAATCGCCGGCGGCGAGATGTTTCAGTTTTCCGCCGGGCTTTCCAGCGATCGGCTGCACGACCGGCGGGCGCTGCTCGAGGAGTTCGACCGCCTGCGGGCCGGCCGCGACCAGGACGGCTCGCTGGCCGCGCTCAACCATTACCAGCAGCAGGCCGTCGATATGCTCCTGGGCCGCAAGGCCCAGGAGGCCTTCGACCTGACGCGCGAGCCGCAGGAGACTCGCGACCGCTACGGCAAGCACCTCTGGTGCCAGCAGGCGCTGGTGGCCCGCCGGCTGGTCGAGGCCGGCGTGGCGTTCGTTACGATCGATCTCAGTTATCACACGGCTTCTGGCACGTGGGACACGCACGGCGACAACATTCCGCCCTACGGCGGCATTCGCCGCGGGTTGGGACCACTGCTGCCGCTTTTCGACCACCTGATCACGACGCTCGTGGGCGATCTGCAGGGCCGCGGAATCCTGGACGACGTGCTCGTGCTGGCGATGGGCGAGTTCGGCCGCACGCCGATGATGGGGACGCAGGACAGCACCGACGGCCGCAACCACTGGCCGCACGTGATGTCGATGTGTCTCGCGGGCGGCGGCCTGAAGCACGGGCAGGTGATCGGCGCGACCGAGACCGACGGCGGCGCTATCCGCGAGCGGCCCGTCACGCCCGCCGACCTCGCCGCGACACTGTTCCGCTATTTCGGCGTCCCGCAGGACACGTCGTATCTCGACAATCAAGGCCGCCCGCGAGTCGTGATTGAAAACGACGGCCAGCCGCTGCCCGAGTTGTTCTAAACGGGACCGATGGCATTTGGCGGATGTGGGACGGCATAATGGCTCGGTAGGAGGATCGACCGATGCCGCTCTACATGGTGCTGCTTGCCGGTGGCCTGGTTCTCGGCACGGATGATGTGCCGACGGAGACGTCGCCGGCTGCGCTGGCGTTCGATCCGCGAGCCGTGGCGGTCGAGTTTGTGGATCAAAGTGTCCTGAAAATGGTGCTGGCCGACGAGCGGATCGAGATCGTCACGCCGCACGGCAGGCTGCAGGTTCCGACCGACGAGATCCGGCGGATCGAATTCGCCCAGCGCCTGCCCGCCGATGCGGCGGCGCGGATCGACGAGCTGATCAAGCAGCTGGCCAGCCCCGACATGGCCGTGCACGAGCCGGCCGCGGCGGAACTGGTGGCCGCGGGCGGCCCGGCCTGGCTGGCGGTCGTGAAAGCCGCCAAGAGCGGCGGGGCGGAGCTGGCCCCGCGGGCCACGGCTGTCATGAAGAAATTGCGTCCCAAACTGACGAAGGAAGAACTGGCCGCCCGCGAGGACGACCTGATTGAAACGAGCGACGCCAAGATCGCCGGCAAGATCGCCACGCCGCAGCTCAAGGTCCGCACGGCCCAGTTCGGCGAGCTTGGGCTGAAGATTGCCGACGCTCGCAACCTGCGGCACCAGTCGCTGCTGCCGCGGGTGATCGCCGAGGTCGCGTCGGAGGAGGCGCTGCCCGACCCGGGCCAACTGACGGGTTATCAATCGAAGATCGGCCAGACGTTCGCCTTCCGCGTCACCGGGGCCGTCGCCGGCGGTTCGATCTGGGGCACCGACGTCTACACCACCGACTCCATGCTGGCGATGGCCGCCGTACACGCCGGCGTTCTCAAGGCCGGCGAGACCGGCGTCGTCCGCCTGAAGATCATCGCCTCGCCCCCCTCGTTCGCCGGCAGCTTCCGCAACGGTGTGCGGACCAGCCCCTACGGCGTCTATGGCGGGGCGTACCAGATTCTCAAGGACGGCGCGGACGAATGAGCCGCGGTCTGGCAGCCGCGCCGTTGACGTGCCAAGACATAGTGTCTTTAATGCGGTCGGAGGGCCGCGCTATGAACGCTGCTTCGCTCGTGATCGTGCTTTGCTCCGTACTGCCGGGACAGGCGGCCACCGCGCCCCAGGCGCAGCCGGCGTCGCGTTCGGCCAAGGCGGTCGAGGCCTTCCGGGCGGAGGCGGCGGAGTACGTCGTGCGTCTGGCCAGCCGACCGGAAGAGAAGCTGGTTCTCGAAAAGGAAGCCGCCCTGCGCTGGGACAATCCGGCCCGGACGGGCGAGGACGGAGCCCTGTTCGTCTGGACGCTCCACGGCCGGCCGGAAATGATCGGCACGATCTTTACCTACCGCTTCAAGGAAACGCTCAGCCGCAAGCACGAGGTCCATTCGCTGGCGACGGGCCCGCTGGCCGCCGAGTTCCGCGGCAAGCAGGTCTGGGCGCCGCCCAAGGCGGGCGTCGTGTTTCAACCGGTCAAGGGCGCGCCGCCCCCGGCCGCCATTCCGCGGCAGCGGCTCTCGCAGATGAAAACGCTGGCCCGCGACTTCGCGGTAAGCATGACCGATGCCGAAGGACAACAATTTCAGTTGCGATTGCTCGCGCAGCCGCTGGTCCGCTACGAACCGCAGGACAAGCAGGTCCAGGACGGGGCGCTATTCGCGTTTTCGCTGGGCACCGACCCGGAAGCGATCCTGCTGCTGGAAGCGCGGGCGACCAAAGACGCCTTTGAGTGGCAGTATGCCTTCGCCCGCTTCCACTACATCGAGCTGAAGGCGCAGCACCAGGGCCGCGAAGTCTGGCGCGTGCCCGCGCTGCCGCCGGACATCATGAACCTCGACATCGGGCAAGCTCGGTACCAGGACAGCGTCTATACGACGTATCACGTCGAGCGCGGGATTCCGGTGGCGGAGTGAGCAGGTAGCATGTGACCCCAGGCCGCCACCGCGCAGTGGTCGCCGGCCGGCGGCACACCGACTTGCTGGTGGGCCGGCGCTGGCCGACCCCCGCTTCGCGGCGGTGCTCGCGCTTGTCCCACCCTACCGCTACGGCCTCACGCTGAGGTCGTAGCACGCCATCTCCTCGCCGTTGCGCACCAGGAGCTTGCCGCTGGCGGTGAGGACGGGGTGGTTCCAGGTTTTGCCCTTGAGGGCTTGAATGCGGCCGCGCTCCGTGAGCGTCTTGGGCGTGAGCTCTGCGAGGACAAGCTCGCCCTTATCCGAGATGATTAGGGCCAGCCCCGCGTCGCCGACGAGCAGCACCTGGCCGTGGCCGTAGCGGCCTTTTTTCCACTGCTTTTTGCCAGTGGAAAGATCGAGGCAGGTGAAGATCGGGCCGTCGAAGCCGTAGAGGTAGCCGCCCAACAGGACGAAGTCGTTGAAGTAGGGCTCGAGATCCTTGCTGGCCCAGTCTTCGGTGGCCCGCCACTGCTCGCCCTCCTTGGCGATCGTGACCTGCCGCGTGCCGCCGCCCATGCCGGTGCAGACGAGCACCCGCTGGCCGTCGAAGACAACGGGCTGGCAGACGCGGAACATGTCTTTGATCAACCATTCGTATTCCCACAGCGGCTGGCCGCTGGCGGGGTCGAACGCTTCCAGCCCGTGGTCGCTTTCGATCACGACCTGCTGGGAGCCGGCGATAGTCGCGAGCTGCGGAGAGCTGTAGCTGTGGATGCCCTTGCCGCCGAACCATTTCAGGTCGCCGCTTTCCGCGTCGTAGGCGAGCACGCTTTTGACCGGCTTGGGGTTGTCCTTGTTCGGCGGGTCCGCCCCGGCGAAGACGATGGCCAGGCCCTGCACGATTAGCGGCGAGCTGGCAATGCCCCACTCCGGCGGCTTCTCGCGGCCGGCGTCTTTCAGAATGTCGCGCGACCAGAAGGGCTTGCCCGTGGCGGCGTCCAGGCAGTTCAGCGTGCCGCGGCCCCCGAGGGCGTAGAGCTTACCGTTGTGAAACGTGGGCGTCGCCCGTGGGCCCGCACCGGCCACGATTTCTTCGAAGCGGACCGTGTCCAGGTGCGACCAGTGCTCGCGGCCCGTGTTGACGTCGAAACAGACGACGGCTTCGCTCGGCCCGCGCTGTTCCTGCGTGAAGGCCGCGCCGCCGATCACGGCAAATGACGACCAGCCCGGGCCGACGAGCCGCCGCCACACTTCGCGCGGCCCG
>DASRJB010000216.1:0-11621 GCA_035649715.1 Pirellulaceae bacterium | reverse complement strand
GCGGACAAATCGGTCACGCTGGGCTTTACACAAGAGGACGTGCGTCCCAGCGCCACGCGGCTCTTGCCGCACTCGGCAGCCGTGCTCGCCGTGCTCTGGCTGCCGCAGAGCGACGTCGTGCTCTCCGCCGGCGTCGATCAGACCATCCGGCTGATCGATCCCGCCCGCGGCGAAACCGTTCGCTCGTTCGAGAACCATACGGGCGCCGTCCGCGACCTGGCGCTCCGCCCGGGCGATCAGGAAGGGCCGCCGCTGGTCGCCTCCGCCGGCGCGGATCGCACGGTCCGCTTCTGGCAGCCGACGATCGGCCGCTTGGTCCGGTTTGCCCGGCTGCCCGTCAGCCCCACGGCGATCTGCTGGACGGTCACGGGCTCGCATGTGTTGGCCGCCTGCGAGGACGGCCGGCTGCGGGCCGTCGATCCAAGCACCGTTGAAGTCGTCGACCTCCCCGACAAGCTCGATGGATGGGCGTACTCCGTCATCGCCACGCCGGACGGCAAGTTGGCGGTTCTGGCCGGTGAGCGCGGTCGGTTGCGGGTGGTGAGTTTGAGTGCGATAAATCCGTGATGCAACTCAAACTCCACGCTTTCGACCTGCCGCTGCGGCACACGTTTACCATCAGCCGCGAGTCGATCACGTCGCAGCCGACGCTGATCGTCGAACTGTCGCAAGGCGGCGTCAGCGGCTACGGCGAGGCGACGAGCAACAAGTACTACGGCTTCACGATCCAGCGGATGGCCCGCGACCTGGCGGCTCTCGCGCCGCAGCTGGCTGGCGAGCGGCTCGACGACCCGACCGCATTGTGGGCCCGCTGTCAGCCGCAATTGACCGCCGATCCTTTCGCGCTGTGCGCGCTGGACCAGGCGGCGCACGACTTGCGGGGCAAGCTCCGGGGCCAGCCGACGTGGAAACTGTGGGGCCTTTCGACGGAAAAAACGCCGGCCTCGGACTACACGATCGGCATCGATGCGATCGACGTGATGGTCGCCAAGCTGAACGAATTTCCCGGCTGGCCGATCTACAAGATCAAGCTGGGCACCGACCGCGATTTGGAGATTGTGCGGGCGTTGCGGCAGCACACTTCCGCGACGTTCCGCGTCGATGCCAATTGCGGCTGGACCGCCGATCAGACCATCGCCAACAGCACCGAACTGAAAAAACTCGGCGTCGAGTTCATCGAGCAGCCGCTGAAGCCGCAACTGCCCGAGGCGGATCACCGCCGCGTTCGCGAGCAGTCGGCGCTGCCGATCATCGCCGACGAAAGCTGCATCGTCGAAAGCGACGTCAGCAAGTGCCGCGGACTGTTTCATGGAGTCAATATTAAGCTCGTCAAGTGCGGCGGCCTGACGCCGGCGCGGCGGATGATCGCCGAGGCCCGCCGTCTCGGCTTGCAAGTCATGGTCGGCTGCATGACCGAATCAACCGTCGGCATCTCGGCGATCGCCCAGTTGCTGCCGCTCTTGGACTACGTCGATATGGACGGCGCGGTCCTCTTGGCCGAAGACGTCGCCACGGGCGTAACGCTGGACCGGGGACGATGCATCTTTCCAAGTGTCCCCGGTAATGGCGTCACGCTTACCCGCACTGGCGGCAATCCCTTTCCTGACCCTACGCACCATGGCTGAACAGGCCCTAATCGGGTGATGTCTGGGAATCGCGTCGCATCCGCCTTCAGCAATCGAGAAATGGCGCAAGTCTTTGTAGAAAGACAACATAGGATGAATTGCTGGTCTCTTAGTCCATATTAGGAATATAAGAGTTAGTAGGCCTCTATGCTCGCGTTGAACAGGCCAGCTTCTTGGAGCGCACAGCAGGTGAGCCACTATAGTCCATCCCGGCCATGGCAGATCGGAGGCGTGGGAGCGCAGACGCTCCAACGCTCTAATTAAACACCTGTCCACAAATAGGGTTTCGGTTAAACTCGCCGATTCTTGGATGTCAGGGAAAAACTTTTGGAATCGCTCGCCGGGCGTCACGGCGCGGCGATTGCCTCGCCTTCGCCGCGGGTCACCAGCCGGGCAAAGTCGCGGATCGAAAGGGCCTGGGCCAGCAGTCGCACGGAGCCGTCGCCGAAAGCAAAATTGGCTCCGCCCGGATGAAAGGCATAGGCCTCGGCCGTGCCTTCCGTGCCGTAATACGGATGCGGGAAGGCGGTTGAGCCAAAGTCCTCGCCGTTGGTGCAGTTGATCGCGCAGGGCCCGGGCAGCGTAGCGCCGTCGAAGCTGGAGCCGTCGATGCTGAAATCGCTGGCGGGCCGCGACCAGCCGCCGGCATTGACCCGCTGCGCTGGCAGGCTGCCGAACTTCTTGTTCTGGCGATAGACAAAGGGCCGGCCGGCCGATTCGCCGTAAAAGATCGTGTTCGAGAGGCCGTCGGTAACGTCGGCCAGCCGCGGCTCGCCGTTCTTGGGCATTGCGCCGGGCCCCGCGGCATCGACCAGTCCGGCCGAGCGCAGCCGCTGATCGACGCCGATCGTCGGGCTGTAGTCGGTGATCGCCACAAGGTTGCCGATCCAGGGGTTACCTTCCGGCACGCCGTCGCGACGCTTGGGCTCGGGCGTCGAGGGGCAAACATAGGTTGAAATCGGCGCTTGCGTGATCGGCAGGTTCTGCGGATCGAACCAGTTCTTTGTCTGGTCGTATTTGGCGTAGGAGTTGCCCTGCTCGATGTAGTGCAGGGCCAGCGTCAGGCCGGCGATGCGCGGCAGCGTGGTCAGGCCCGACGGGCGGACGCTCGAAGGCAGCTTGTTGTGCGCGTCGTGGAAAGACTGCGCGGCGAGTCCAAGCTGCCGCAGGTTGTTGCTGCATTGCGACCGGCGGGCCGCCTCGCGGGCAGCCTGCACCGCCGGCAACAGCAGCGCGACGAGGATGCCGATGATCGCGATCACGACCAGCAGCTCGATCAAAGTGAATCCGGGACGGGAACGGGGCATGGGAGACTCCTTTCGGATTGGGATTTCAGAATTCAGGTTAAGGATTCGGGCCTGCGGTTGTTTCTTCGCTACCGCAACACGATCGGCTCCAGGTTGTTCTCACCCTCGGCAATACGGATCGTGAGATGGGAAGTCGCTGGGTCGGCGTATCGATCAGGAATCAGATTCGGGCCGGGCGTCCAGTCGCCGTTTTGCTTGACGAGCTTGCGCCGCTGGACCGTGACGATGTATTCGCCGAGCGGCGCACCGTCCGCCGTTTCGAATGTCGTCGCCTCGAACGTGCCGTCGGCCTTCACGTGCGCAGTCGGCCGCGGCGTTCCCGCCGTGGCTCCTTTGGGATGCAGGACCACAAAGGCGCCTACCGCCGGCTGATTACGAAACGTAATACTTCCGACCGTCTTGAAGACGGGCGTGCGCTGGGCCTCATTACCGCAGCCAGCCAAGGCCGGTAGGGCCAGCGCGATGAGCGAACAACAGCGGAGCTTGAAATAGCAGAACGACACGAGATCCTCCTCGTGAATGGGGTGGATGGATAAGGGCGGATCATCAAGTCAGCGAGGCGGCCGGCGCTGAGACCTCCAGCCGATCTATGACCTGAACGACGCCCGCGACGCGGCGGCTGGCGGCGTAAATCCGCTGCCGCTCGTGGAAGGTGGGCACTTCGCCGGCCAGCGTGACGACGCCGCCCGATGCTTCGAGCTTCAGCCGGCTGCTGGAAGCCAGCCGCATTTGCTGCAGGAACAGCGCCACGCGCTGCAGCAGGTCTTGCGACGCGGGGTCAACGGAACGAACGGGAATGGTAATCATAGCGCGATCCTGAAGTGTGTACTGGAGATAGAAGTGACTGGTGTCAGCTGACGCGCCGACAACAATCCACGGCGCCGGGAGGCAGGATCAGAAGCAGCGTGGAATGGAACATGGCGCCGATTCCCGGCAACGCCAGCCTCCACGCACTGCGGTCAGCGGCGAACAATCGCTATGGTTCGGGCCTCCCAAGTGGGGTCGGCCACAACTATTTCGCATCACTGCGGCGAACGCGCCGCTTTTCGGTCCGGTCGATCTGCACCACGACGCCGTCCTGAACGATGACGTTCACCGCCCCGAACCGGAGGCCGCGCAGGGCGTCGCGGATCTGCGTCAGCTCTTCGTCGCGCTCGGCATTGCTCGCGGCGCTGGAAGGCAGATTCGATTCGGGCAGCGACATGGCACATGCTCCTCGACTGCCGCTCCATTGCGACTTTCGTGCCAATTCGTGGCAAACTCAGATCACATAGTCCGGCGTGAACACGCGGGCCTTCTTGGCCGAGACGAACACCGTCTCGCCCGGCTGCAATCCCAGCTGCTCCAGTCGCTCCAGCGGCAGATCGACTTGAATATCGCCGCCGTCCTGCGTGGTGAGGGCGACCTTGGCCAATGCGCCGGCGCGGTTGATGCGGGCCACCAGCGCGGGAATCGCCGGTGTCCCGTTGAGGTACCGCTGAATGTCCAGCTCGTGCGGGCGGACGTACAGGTGTCCGCGCTGCGGGCCAGCGGCCGCGCTCGCGGGCGCCAGGCCGCTGAGCACGGCCTGCCCCTCTTCGATCCGGCCGTGGAACACATTGACCTGGCCGAGGAAGTCCATCACGAACTCCGACGCCGGATGGTGGAACACGTCGGCGGGAGTGCCGACCTGCTCGATCCGCGACTGGTTCATCACCACGACGCGGTCGGCAACCTCCAGGGCCTCCTCCTGGTCGTGCGTGACCAGGATCGTAGTCATATGCAATTCGTCGTGCAGCCGGCGGAGCCAGTTCCGCAGCCCCTGCCGCACCTTGGCGTCGAGGGCCCCGAACGGCTCGTCGAGCAGCAGCACCTTGGGCTCGATGGCCAGCGCCCGGGCCAGCGCCACGCGTTGCCGCTGGCCGCCGGAGAGCTGCGAAGGATAGCGGCGGCCCATGTTTTCGAGTTGAATCAGCTTCAGCAGCTCGTGGACTTTGTCTCGAATCTGTCCGTTCGTGGGCCTCGTGCTGCGCGGGCGGACCCGCAGGCCGAAAGCGATGTTCTCGAATACACTCAAGTGCTTGAACAGGGCGTAGTGCTGAAAGACGAAACCGACCTGCCGCTCGGCGACCTGCCGGCGGGCGGCGTCCTCGCCATGGAACAGAATCGCGGTCTGAGCGTTCTCGTCGGGGATTTCCAGGCCGGCGATGATCCGCAACAGGGTCGTCTTGCCCGAGCCCGACGGCCCGAGCAGCGCCATCAGCTCGCCGTCCTCGACCTTCAGGCTGACATCGTCGAGCGCCTTGTAGATTCCGAATGACTTGGTGACGTGATTGACTTCGATGCTCATGGACTGTAAACCTCTGCCGCTGTCGGCTCAAAGTTCGCGGGCGGCGGGAGCGGCGTTGCCACTGGGCCGCCGTCGGTCAGCGTGTGCGGGTGAATCTTCCACTCCAGCCACGTTTTCGCGGCCAGGGTGATCAGGCCCAGCAGGGCCAGCAGCGACGCCATCGTGAACGCCGCGGGCGCGTTGTATTCGTTGTAGAGCAGCTCGACGTAGAGCGGGATCGTGTTGGTACGGCCGCGGTGGCCGGCGACGACCGAGACCGCGCCGAACTCGCCCATCGCACGGGCGTTGCACAGGATGACGCCGTACAGCAAGCCCCACTTGATGTTCGGCAGCGTAATCCGCCAAAACGTCTGCCAGCCGCTCGCGCCCAGGGCGATCGCGGCTTGCTCTTCCTCGTCCCCCTGCTCCTGCATGAGCGGGATCAGCTCGCGGGCCACGAACGGGAAGGTCACAAACAGCGTGGCCAGCACGACGCCCGGCACCGCAAAGATGATCTCGATGTTCCACGCCGCCAGCGTTTTGCCCAGCAGCCCCTGCAGGCCGAACAGGAGCACGTAGATCAGCCCCGAGATGACCGGCGATACGGCAAACGGCAGGTCGATCAGCGAGATCAGCACGCTCTTGCCGCGGAACTCGAACTTGGCGATCGCCCACGAGGCAACCACGCCGAACACCAGGTTCAGCGGCACCGAGATACCGGCCGCCAGCAGCGTCAGCTTGATCGCCTGCCAGGCCGCCGGCTTGCTTAGCGCGGCGAAACAGGCCGAGACGCCGCCGCTCAGGGCCTCGGCAAACACGACGGCCAGCGGCAGCACCAGCAGCACGCCGACGAAGGCCAGGGAAACGCCGATCATCAGGATTTGCAGCCAGAGTGGGTCGTTCTTGCGTCGCGGTTTGGAAGCGGCGGCCGCCATGGCTAGACTCCCTTCAGCCGGGCCCGGCCGACCCACCACTGGAGCGTGTTGATGCCCAGCAGGATCGCGAATGACGCCACGAGCATTACGGCGGCGATTGCGGTCGCGCCGGCATAGTCGTACTGTTCGAGCTTGGTGATGATCAGCAGCGACGTGATCTCGGTCTGCAGCGCCTTGTTGCCGGAGATGAACACGACCGAACCGTATTCGCCCAGGGCCCGAGCGAAGGCGAGCGCGAATCCCGTCAGCACGGCCGGCAACACCGTTGGCAGGATGACGCGATAGAACGTCTGCCAGCGGCTCGCGCCCAGGCTGGCCGCGGCTTCCTCGACTTCGGCGTCGAGCTCTTCTAATGCGGGCTGAAGAGTGCGGACGACGAAGGGCAAGCCGATGAACGTCAGGGCGATCGTGACGCCGAGCTGCGAAAACGCCGATTCAATGCCCAGCGGATACAGGAACCGGCCCAACCAGCCGGTCTTGGCAAAGATCGCCGTGAGGGCGATGCCCGACACGGCCGTGGGCAGGGCGAAGGGCAGGTCGATCAGGGCGTCGAGCAGCTGGCGGCCGGGAAAACGGTAGCGGACGAGCGTCCAGGCGACGATGAAGCCGAATGCGACGTTCACGAGCGCCCCGATGAGCGAGGCGCCGAACGTCAGCTTGTACGAAGCCAGCACTCGCGGCTCCGTCACGACCCGCCAGAAATCGACCAGCGGCATCGTCGCCGTGCGAAAGAAGAGCAGCGACAGCGGGACGAGCACGACCAGGCTCAGGTAGAGCAGCGTGCAGCCGAGCGTCAGGCCGAAGCCTGGCAATACACTGTGTTGCTTGAAGTTGAATCGCATGGCAGGGGCGGCTATTTCACTTTGGAGATCTGATCGAAGGTGCCGCCGTCGTCGAAATGCTCGCGCTGGGCTTTGGCCCAGCCGCCGAAAACGTCGTCGATCCTGAACAGCTCGAGCTGGGCGAACTGCTTCCGCTGCTCGGCCGAGACCGATTCGGCAATCGCCGGGCGATAGAAATGCCTGGCCGCGAGCTGCTGGCCCTGCGGCGAATACAAGTGCTCCAAGTACGCCTTGGCGATCTGGGTGGTGCCGTGCTTTTCGGCGAAGGACTCGACGACCGCCACCGGTGGCTCCGCCAGGATGCTGATGCTGGGCACGACCATCTCCACGTCCTTCGCGCCGCCTTTTACCGCCAGGAAGGCTTCGTTTTCCCAGGCCAGCAGCACGTCGCCGATGCCGCGCTGGACGAACGTGTTGGTGGAGCCGCGCGCGCCGGGATCGAGCACCGGCACGCGCTTGTAGATCGCCTCGACGAACGCTTTCGCCTTGGCGTGAGCGGCCTTGACTTCGGCTGCGGCCGCGGGGTCCTTGAGTTTCGCCAGGTCGCCCAGCTCTTGCTTGAGCGCAAAACCCCAGGCGGCCAGGTAGTTCCAGCGAGCACCGCCGCTGGTCTTGGGATGCGGTGTGATGACCTCCACGTCCCCCTTCGCCAGGTCGCCCCAGTCCTTGATCCCTTTGGGGTTGCCCTTGCGGACGAGGAACACGATCGTGGAAGTGTAGGGGCTGCTGTGGTGAGGCAGCTTGCTCTGCCAGTCGGCCGGCAGCAGCTTGGCCTTCTGGGCAATCACATCGATGTCGTAGGCCAGGGCGAGCGTCACCACGTCGGCCTGCATTCCGTCCATTACGGCTCGAGCTTGCTTGCCGGAACCGCCGTGCGACTGCTCGATCGAGACTTCCTGCCCCGACTGCTGCTTCCAATAGGCGGCAAACGACTCGTTGAATTCCTGATAGAACTCGCGGGTCGGATCGTACGAGACATTGAGCAGCTCGACAGTGGTCCCGGGCGAACCTGAGTAGCAGCCGGCGGCCAGGGCCAGCCAGGGCAGGAGTAAAAGGGGGCGAAGAGACATATCTGAAGTGGTTAAAGTTGACAGTTGCGGGCGCTAGCCTCGCTCCATGCAAGGCGCGGCCAGAGTGCGAACGCAACGGTCGTGCCGGACGTAGGATCGACCGCGCCGGTGGCGAAACCCTTGCAAAACGCGGGAAACTGTGGTTGCCGTCCATTAGTCCGTGAAATATGCTGGGTTCGTGCCGTGTTATTTCACGGCAGCCCATTGCCCATCACGGGAACTGTCGCCCTTGGAACGCTTTCGCAATGTCCTGCTGGATGTCTGGCGGGAAGCCTGCCGGCACATCGAGATTCACGAATCGGCTTCCACGCTGGCTCCGATGCTGTCGCAGCATCTGCCGCTGGCGTGCCTGCTGGTCCGGCGATTCGATGTGCCGCAGCACAGCCTCGACACGGTGGCCGTCGGTCAACCGTCGGCTGGCTATTGGCATGCCGCGATGCGCACGACGCTGACACCGGCCCGCTTCCGCCGGCTGATGGCTTGGGCGAATGCCGGCGAATTACTGCACGGCCAGCGTCCCGATCGCACCGGTGATCTGGCAGCGCTGGTGCCACCGGAAATCGAGGGGGAAGTTCTCGCGGGGCCGCTGGGCGTCGCCCGCAATCCCAGCGTGGCCGTCGAACCCGCCGGCGCGCTGGTGCTCGTCGCCGCCCATCTGAAGTCGTTCAAGGCCGAGCACCTGCAAATGGCGGAGGCCTTGCTGGAGCCCTTCTCGGCGGCGCTGGAGAACGACCGCCGCCTCCATGAGTTGGCGGCGCTGCGCGAAGCGGCCGAAGCCGACCGCCGCTCGCTCCTGTCGCGCCTCGGCCGGCAGGAAATGAGCGAGACGATCGTCGGGGCCGAGGTGGGACTGCGGCACGTCATGGAGCGCGTCGTGCTGGTGGCCCACTCCGACGTGCCGGTGCTGATTCTGGGCGAGACGGGCACCGGCAAGGAAGTCGTGGCCCGCGCGATCCACACCCGCTCGGCCCGCGGAGCAGCGCAGCCCGCCGCCAGAAATACAGGGCCGTTCATCCGCGTCAACTGCGGCGCGATCCCGCCGGACCTGATCGACTCGCAGCTCTTCGGCCACGAAAAGGGAAGCTTCACGGGAGCAGCCGACACCCGCAAAGGCTGGTTCGAGCGGGCCGACGGCGGCACCCTGTTTCTCGACGAGATCGGCGAGTTGCCGCTGCCGGCCCAGGTCCGACTGCTCCGCGTTTTGCAGGACGGCTTCATCGAGCGGGTCGGCGGGCAACAATCGATCCGGGTCGATGTGCGGATCGTCGCCGCCACGCACCGCGACCTGGCGGCGATGGTGAAAAACGGCACCTTTCGCGAGGACCTCTGGTATCGCATCAACGTCTTTCCCATCCTGCTGCCGCGGCTGCGCGAGCGAACCGAGGACATCCCCGCCCTGGTACGGCACTTTGCGGAAAAGGCGGCCAACCGGTTTGGCCTGCCGCTCGCCTTGCCGACCGCGGGCGACCTGCACGTGCTCATGAGCTATTCCTGGCCGGGCAACATCCGCGAACTGGGCGCGGTGATCGACCGGGCGGCGATTCTCGGCAACGGCCAGCGGCTGGAAGTTACCAAGGCACTGGGCAGCGGAACGAACCCGTACGTTTCGGTCCCGGCGTCGAATTCCCCCACGCTTTACGAGGTGATCCCGGAGGCCACTCAGCCGCTCGCGCCCGCCGCGGCGCCGGAAGGTCCCGTCGTGACTCTCGACGCCGCCATGTCGCAGCACATCGAGCGGGCCCTGGCCGCCACCAGCGGGCGAATCGAAGGCCGCGGCGGCGCAGCCAGCTTGCTGGGGATCAATCCGCACACGCTTCGCGCCCGGATGCGGAAGCTCCGCATCGATTGGTCGCGCTTCCGGCGGCGATGAGCGACTTACTTCGCGCGCTCGGCGATGCAGTACAGGTGCTTTTCGCCTCGCAAAAACAACTCGCGGCCAGACAGTGCGGCGGAGGCGGCGACCGGCTCGTTCAGGCGGTTGATCGCGATCAATCGCGGGATCTCGCCGCTGGAGATGACGGCCGTCGCGCCGTTTAGATCGGTGACATAGACGCGGCCGGCGGCGGCGACGGGCGAAGCGTAGATGTCGCCTATATCCCCTAGCCGCACCGCGCCGGGGCGGTCCTCGCCGGTCTTGCCATCGACCCGTGACAGGATGCCCTGATAGTGGGTCAGAAAATAGAGCGCGCCTTCATACAAGAGCGGCGAAGGAACATAGGGCGTCCCGCGGAAGCGGCTCCAGGCGATCTGGTCCCTGGAGTCGGTGATGTCACCGGTCGCCCCGGCCAGGCGGATCGCCAAGAGTGCTCGCTTGTCGTAGCTGCTGCCGGCGAAGACCATCTCGCCATCGGAAACGGGCGACGCGACTACATTCGCCGACAGCCCGCCGCACTCCCACAGCACCTTGCCTGTCGCCAGGTCGTAGCCGCGAATCCGGCTGGTCCCGCTGATGATGACTTGCGGCTTGCCGGCGTGCTCGACGACGATCGGCGTGGCCCAGCTCGTCACTTCGGTGCGATCGACCTTCCAGATCGGCTCGCCCGTCCGCTTGTCGAGCGCGGCTGCGAACGATTTGCCCTCGTGGTCCCAGTTGATGAGCAGCTTGTCGCCATACAGCACGGGCGAGCTGCCCTCGCCGTGTCCGTGCAGCGATTGCAGCGGGCCAAAATCGCGCTGCCACAGCACCTCGCCCTGGAAGTCGAGGCAATAGAGCCCGAACGAGCCGAACAGCACGTACAGCCGCTCGCCGTCGGTCACGGGGGAGCCGGAAGCCAGGCTGGCCGTGCGATGCCCCTGTTCTGTCGGCACTGCTTCGCGCAGCGTCTTGGTCCAGAGCACCTTGCCGTCGGCCCGGTTGATCGCGATGGCGACGAACCGCTGCTTGTGCGTGACCGGCGAGTTGTCGTGGTTACCCGGCGCGGTGCTGGGCCGCGGCGACATGGCGGGGCCGATCGGAATCGCCGCCGTTACGAAGATCCGGTCGCCCCAAACGATGGGCGTCGAATGCCCGCGGCCGCTCAGCGGCGTCCTCCAGCGGACGTTCGTTCCCTCGGCGTCCCACGTCTGCGGCGGATCGGCTGAGAGAGACACTCCCGTCTGGAGCGGCCCGCGCCACTGCGGCCAATGGTCGGCCGCGGGATTGGCGGCGAGCAGGAGCAGTACAAATGCAACGGGCATGAAATTCAGAATTCAGCAGGAAGAATTCAGAATTAGGTAAGCGCAATACGTTGCGGCCAGGTCCTCTGTTCTCACTTCGCCGCCTTTTTCTTCTTGGCTTTCTCGGCCGGCGCGGGCAGGTCGGTAAAGGGTGGCTGGTCAAAGGTCTTGCCATCGCCGGTGACGCGGGGGTCACCGGCATCGACCAGCAGCTTCTGCAGCCGCTCGGCAAGTTCCTTCTTCGCATTGGCGTAGGCCGGCTCGGCGGCGACGTTGCGGACCTGGTCGGGGTCTTTGGCCAGGTCGTAAAGCTCCTCGGCCGGGCGCCTGCCGAAGGCAAACTCGTAGTGCCAGTTCCACTGAGGGTCTTTCTGGTGG
>DASRJB010000215.1:0-6218 GCA_035649715.1 Pirellulaceae bacterium | reverse complement strand
CATCCGCGCCGCCAGCTCGTAGCTCCGCAGCCGGCTCTCCAGGGCGTCGTCGCGGCCGCGCTCGGCCAGGTGGCGGCGGTTCAGCTCGGCGATCGCGGCATAGCGGGCCGCCTGCGTCGCTTCGCTCACGCCCGACGCCGGGCGCAGGTCGCGCACTGCTGGTCCGCTCGTGCGAAACATCACCCCCTGATGCCGCCCGGGCAAAAACCCGGCCGACCAGTTGTTCGAGCCCCCCGTGGGCAGCGAGCGGCTGTCGGGCAGCACCACAAACGCGGGCAGATTATCGACCTCGCAGCCCAGCCCGTAGGAAATCCAGGTGCCCGCCGCGGGAAAGCCGAGCGTGCGGAAGCCGCTGTTGGCTTCGTAGGTCGCGGGCGTGTGGTTGCCGGTGCCCGACCACATCGAGCGGATGACGGTCAGCTCGTCCGCGACCGTGGCGATCTGTGGAAAGAGGTCCGAGACCCACAGGCCGCTCTGGCCGCGCTGAGCGAACGCGAAGTGGGCCTTGTGCAACAGGCCGACCTTGCCCATGAACGCCACGGGCTTCTCGTCGCCGGGGACCGACTTGCCGTGCAGCCGCTCCAGCTCGGGCTTGGGATCGAACGAATCGACCTGGCTGAGGCCGCCCTGGAGGAAAATCTGAATCGCCCGTTTGGCCTTGGGCGGATGGTGCGGCGGCGGATCGTCGGCCTCGCCCTTGACCGCGGCGGCCGCGCCTTCCCGCGCCAGCAGCGCCAGCAGCGCCATTCCGCCCAGGCCCGTCGCGAACTGGCCGAGCAGGTCGCGGCGGGAGGGGCCGGGCGCGGCGGGGACATCGAATGGAGAAAGAATGGTCATAGACCGGAGTCATGAAATTCGTTTAACCCGTAGCCGGAGGCGCAGGCTGTGCGCGGGTAGCCGCCGTCGCCTCCGGCTCCGGGTTAAACAAGTACTCAATCCACATACAAAAACTCGTTGGCATTGAACAAAACCAGGCACAACTGTGCCAGGCCGTGGTCGGCCGCGAATTGCTTGCCGAAGGCGGCCTCGTCGGCCGACGGTTGCCGCGCAAAGGCCAGCTCGTAGGCCCGGCGGATTTGGGTCGCTTCGTGGCCCGGATGCTCGCGGCGCAGTCGCTCGGCGAACTTCTGCGCGTAGTGCTCGATCGCAGCGTCGTTCAGCTGGGCCAGCGCTTGCAGCGGCGTGCTCGTCACGCTTCGCCGCGGCGTCGGCACCGAAGGGTCGGGACAATCAAACAGGTCCAAGAGCGGGCTCGTGCCCGTCCGCACCCACGTCCGGTACAAGCTGCGGCGGTTATGCTCCGGCCCGACGGCATCGAACACGGTGTAGGTCTCGTTGTTGCCGGCGCTGGAAATGGTGAAGTCGCGATAGCCGGGGCCGCCCAGCTTCCGGTCGAGCTCGCCGCTGACGGCCAACAGCGCGTCGCGAAACGTCTCCGCCGAGAGACGTTGCGGCGATTGGCGCCACAGCAACCGGTTTTCGGCGTCCACGGCTGCGGCTTGCTCATTGAATCGCGATGCCTGCCGGTACGTGGCCGAGAGCACGATCAGCCGCTGAATCCGCTTCAGGCTCCACGGTTTTCCATCGCTGGGCTGCACCAGCTCGCTGGCCAGCCAGTCGAGCAGATCGGGATGCGAGGGCCGGCCGCCCTGAAAACCAAAGTCGCTCGGCGTCGGCACCAGCCCCGCGCCGAAGTGATGGCCCCAGAGGCGATTGACGATCACCCGCGGCGTGAGAGGGTTGCCGCGGCCGGCGATCCACTCGGCCAGCGCCTTGCGGCGCTCGGCTTCCGGCGCGTCGGCTGGCAGTCTCCAATCCGCGCTGACTCCCGGCACCGCAGCGATCCCGCGCGGCGCGACCACCTCGCCCGGCTGGCGGAAGTCGCCCCGGGCCAGCACTCGCCAAGGCTTCGGCTGCTGCGGCGCGGTGACGTGGGCCGGCCCGCCTTCCAGCAGCCGGATGATGCTCTCCAGGCGCGAGCGCTGCGCCGCGAGATCCGGCTTGCCGTCCAGAGCCGCGATCTCCTCCCGCAGTTTGGCGATCCGCTCCTCGGCTGCGGATTTGCCACTTGCTGAGCGGCACTCGCGCTCGTCAGCCTGATAGGTCCCGCCGATCGCGGCCGAGATCTGATAGAACTCGGTCTGCCGAATCGGGTCGAACTTGTGGTCGTGGCAGCGGCTGCAGTTGACCGTCAGTCCCAGGAAGGTCTGGCAAACGCACGCGACGAGGCCCTCCAGCTCTTCCTCGCGGGCAAAGGCCCGCATGTCGGGCGTGCCGTTGTTGTAAGCGGTCAGGTCGTACGGACCGAGCACCAGAAACCCGCTGCCCACGACCGCCAGCGGATCGTCGGGCCGCAGCACGTCGCCGGCCAGCTGCCAGCGGATGAAGTCGTCGTAGGGCAGGTCGGAATTGAACGCCTCGACGACCCAATCGCGATACTTCCACAAATTGGGCCGCAGCTTATTCCGCTCGAAACCCTGGCTCTCGCCGTACCGCACGATATCGAGCCAGTGCCGCGCCCAGCGCTCGCCGTAATGCGGCGAGTCGAGGAGCTTATCGACGACCGCCTCGTAGGCTTTGCTGTCCCTCTCTCCCCCTCTCCCACTCTCCCTCTCTGTGGCGGCAGAGGGGGAGAGGGGGAGAGAGGGAGAGGGGGAGCAGGCACTGAGAAACTCCTCCATCTCCTCCGGCGACGGCGGCAGGCCGATCAGGTCGATGTACACGCGCCGCAAGAGCGTGCGGCGGTCGGCCTGCGGCGAAGGTTCGAGCTGCGCGGCGCGGAGCTTTTGGAGGACAAACTGGTCGATTGAATTGCGGATTGGGGATTTGGGATTTGGGATTGCTGGCGGCGTGGGGCGAACGATTGGCTGCAGCGACCACCAGTCGTAGCCGGCCCGGCGGCTGGTGGTGAACTGGAACGGGTCGAGCGGATCGGCGTCCCATTTGGCGCCGGCGGCAATCCACTGCCGCAAGACGGCCTGTTCCGCGGCGGACACGGCTGGGCGGTCTTCCGGCATTTCCCCCGCCGCGATCCGCTTGAGGAGCAGGCTCTTGTCGGGATGGCCCGGATCGAGCGCCGGGCCGCTTTCGCCGCCGGCCAGCGCCCGCTCGCGGCGGGTCAGGTCGAGCTGGCCCTTCTTGTCCGAGCCGTTGTGGCATTCCAGGCAGTTGCGGGCCAGCACCGCGGCCGCCTGCTTCTCGACCGCAGCGGGTGCGTCCTGAGCGGTCGCTGGTTCACAGAACAGCGCCGCAATGACAGCGATCGCGCTCAGCGTGGCCGGTCGGAAGAAGACTGGCGTCATGGGAACTGGCGGGGAGTCAGACGGCGGGAGGGTCGGTTCCAATTGTAATCTTCCCGCCCGCTTGCCGCACGAATGCGGGTGCTATCCTTGACAGCTTCATCGCAGCCGGAGCATTACGCCATGATCGGTCACCTGATGCGGCCGGAGTTGGAGGAGCTGATCCGCGAGCAGCAATGGGACGTGCTGCGGGACGCCCTGTCGCACTTCCATCCCTCGGACATCGCGGAAATCCTGGTCGATATTCCCGAGCACGTCGATGTGCCAGTTTTTCGTGTGTTGCCGCGGAAGCTGGCGGGGCAGGTTTTTTCGCACCTGCCGCACCACCATCAGGAAGCCCTGGTCCGCTCGGTATCGAACGAACAGATGCGGGCGCTCCTGACGCAGATGACGCCCGACGACCAGGCCCGCGTGATGGACGAGTTGCCGCCGCAGGTCACGCGGCGGATTCTCGATACGCTCTCTCCGGAGGAGCTGAAAGCGGCCCGCGACCTGCTGGGCTATCCGCCGCACGCGGCCGGACGCTTCATGACGCCCAAGTACGTCGCGATCCGCAGCAGCATGACCGTCCGCGAGGCCTTGGACCACGTCCGCAAGACCGGCCGCGACAAAGAGACCGTCAACGTGCTGTACGTCCTGGACGACGAGGGACACCTGAGCGAGGACATCCGGCTCGGCTCGCTGGTCATGGCCGATCCCGACGCCAAGGTCGGCGACGTTCACGAAGGCTCAACCGTGTCGGTACTCGCGACCACCGACCGCGAGGAGGCCCTGCGGACTTTCGAGAAGTACGACCGCATCGCGCTCCCGGTGGTGGACAGCGAGCGGCATATGCTGGGCATCATCACGATCGACGACTTCCTCGACGTCGCCCAGAAGGAAGCGACCGAGGACATCCAGAAAATCGGCGGCTCCGAAGCCCTGGACGGCCCTTACCTCGACGTGACGTTTCGCGACATGATCCGCAAGCGCGGCGGCTGGCTCTCGATCCTGTTTCTCGGCGAAATGCTAACCGCCACCGCGATGGGCTTCTTCGAGAAGGAGATTGAAAAGGCGGTGGTCCTGGCCCTCTTCGTGCCGCTCATCATCAGCAGCGGCGGCAACTCCGGCTCCCAGGCCGCCACGATCATCGTCCGGTCGCTCGCGCTCAACGAGGTGCAGTTGCGAGACTGGCTGCAGGTGCTGTGGCGCGAGCTGCGAACCAGCCTCACGCTGGGCGCGTGGCTGGGGCTGCTCGGCTTCATTCGCATCGTCGCCTGGCACTGGCTGGGCTGGGTCGATTACACGGCGCATTTCGTGCTCGTCGGCGCGGCGGTCTTCGCCACGCTGATCGGCGTCGTCTGCTTTGGTTCAATCACCGGCAGCATGCTGCCGTTCTTGCTGCGCCGCCTGGGCTTCGATCCCGCCACCAGCTCGGCTCCATTCGTCGCCACGCTCGTCGATGTCACGGGGCTGGTCATCTACTTCTCGGTCGCCTACGTGATCCTCCGCGGGACTTTGCTTTAGGCCGCTTAGTGGTTCGCCCCGGTTTGCCGCGCGGGAATCGTCCGGCGTACCCCGAAAGAGGGCCGTCCAGAATGGACCACACTAGTCCATTTCGCCAGCGCGCGGAAAAAGTTTTTTTTCAGGACTTACGGCGAGCGGCGTTTATGTAAGTCTGTACTCTATCTACTCTTGCTATGACATGCGCGAAAGGACGTTTGAACAAAATGTACACAAGTTGCTTTTCAGACTCATATCGGGTTGCGAAACTGCGGCAAAGCCTCTGGGCTGCCGGTTCGCCGCGGGTGGATGGTCCACTCGCGGCCCGCCGGGCCGCAGCGGCTTCGCTGAAAGGAGAATCCTGTGTCCACGACAATCACGGTCCGCCGTCCGCGGCGGAAGCGCCCGCCCAGCGCCCGCGATCAGGCGCTGGCTTCCGCCTACCTGCTTCAGGGCAAATCCCAGGCGGAGTTGGCCGCGGAGTGGGGCCTAACGCAAGCCCGCGTGTCGCAGATCGTCCGCCGCGTCCGGGCCTGGCGGAGCCAGCTCAGCACGCAGGAGCAGCGGGCCCACCAGGAGCTGTACGAGACGGTCTATCGCACGGCCATGCGGAAGCTGCTGCATGAGGAGCAAGGCCGCACCGTCACCACGGTCAAGACCGGACCGCGGGGCATCGAGACGACCGTCCGCGAGCTGCCACCCACCGTCAAGTGGCTGAAAGTCGCCCAGCGAGCCGCAGTGCAGCTCAGCCAGCCGCCAGACGGGGAAGCGCCAATAGAGCCCGATCCCCAGCAGCGGCAGCGGATCATGGTGCAAGAGCTTGTCAAGCTCCGCGACCAGGCCGAGCGGGCCGGCCGCCTCCCGGCGCGAGGCCGCTCCTTTCCGCTGGTCGTATCGCTGCTGCGGGCCCTGCAGGGCCTCGCGCCTTACCGCGGGGAAGACGACCAGGGGCTGGTCGAGCTGGGCCAGCGGCTGCTCGGGATACCGCCGTGCGAGAGCCCCGATGTGCAGCCGCCGCGTGCCGCTTCAGAAGGCCGCTAGCAAGCCCTCAAACGCTAATAAAGTAGTACTTATCGGCCTGCGGGACGAGTCGCCGCAAACCCATGGCAGGCCAGGAGTTAAGGTGGAAAACTGGAAAACAGAAGCAGTTTCGACTCAGTCAACCGGGGGTCTTATGGAGTGGTCCCCGAACTCTGGTCCAGGCTGTTGATCGTATTGGCCAGGCTGCTGGTGCTGATGGTCTCGTTGTTCCGCAGCGGGTTATTGGGATTGTTCGGGTTGAGGAACTCGCCGATCTGCAGGAACGCCGGCGACATGAGGATGATGAGCACGGCCGGGGCGAAGCAGAACAGCAGCGGGAAGGTCAGGAACACCGGCATGCGGTTGGCTTCCAGCGTGGCAAGCTGCTTGCGGGCCGTGCGGCAGTGGTCGGCCTGG
>DASRJB010000214.1:0-2425 GCA_035649715.1 Pirellulaceae bacterium | reverse complement strand
CGCAAAGGGGCAAAGGTGCAAAAGGCGCAGAGAGAGCAGCGAGGGCGAGGAAGCAGCTCGTTTCAGAGTTTATTGACTACTCGATGGATTCCGTCTTTCACGAGCCCTTCTCCGAAATTGATGACCAACCCGAGGCGTTTGTTCGTTTGACGCAGATACGTGAGGAGTTGGGTCTCGAATATCGGATGATAATCTGTCACTGCCTTGGCCTCGACGATCACCAGATCGTTGACGATCAAGTCAATCACCAGCCGCTTATCCAGCTCGCGACCCTTGTATATGACTTTGAATCCGATTTGCCTGCGAACGATGAAACCTCGCTGCTCAAGCTCAAACCTCAACGCTTCCTCATACATATCTTCGAGTAGTCCCGGACCTCCCAACGTCCGATGCACTTCAATCGCCGCGGCAATTATCGCATGGCTCAGTTCATTCTCGGTCATATCAAATGCTCCCTCGTCTTGATGTTTCTCTTTGCGGCCTTTGCCCCTTCGTTCCTTTGCGTTAAATCGAACAACGTTAGCCCCGCCAACCCACCCATTTCTTCGCCCGGCCCTGGCCGGTAACTTAGGCCGCATGATGACCGAACTGCCGAGCATCGCCAAGGCGGCCCGCGAGATGCGCGAGGGGGCGCTGCGGCCGAGCGACCTGGTGGAGCATTGCCTGGCGCGGATCGAGCAACTGGAGCCGCGGGTGAAGGCCTGGGTGCTCGTCGATGCCGATGGAGCGCGGCGCGAGGCCAGGCGGCAGGATCAGCTCTTGCGCGACGACGAGCCGCTCGGCCCGCTGCATGGCATACCGATCGCGATCAAGGACATCATCGATGTCGCCGGCTGGCCGACACTCTGCGGCTCGCCGCTCCGCCGGGGCCATGCGGCGGTGAAGGACGCGCCGGTCGTCGCGGCGCTGCGGAAGGCGGGAGCGATCCTGCTCGGCAAGACCGTCACCACCGAGTGGGCCGGCTTCGATCCGCCGGTAACTCGCAATCCGTGGAACCTCGACCACACACCGGGCGGTTCTTCCAGCGGCAGCGCCGCGGCGGTCGCCACCGAGATGTGTCTCGCCGCTCTCGGCTCGCAAACCGGCGGCTCGATCATTCGCCCGGCAGCGTTCTGCGGCGTGGCGGGCCTCAAGCCGGGCTATGGCGAACTGCCGCTGGAGGGCATCGCGCCCTTGGCCATGCACCTGGACCACGTCGGGCCGATCGCCAAGCGCGCCAGCGACCTGTACATCGTCTGGCAGGCGCTCGCCGCCGAGGCGCACGGCAGCATGGAGAGTATGTTCTCCCGCCGCTGGGCCGACAGTGACCTGGAAACCTGGATCGACGCCTACGGCCTCAACAAGACGCTGTTCGTTCTCGAGGGCCCGCTGCTCGATCGCCTGCCTGCCGATGCGCGGCAGGCGTTCGAACAGACGCTCAATCGGCTGAAGTCGTCGGTCAACCTGCGGCCGCTGCGCCTGCCGGATTCGTTCGCCGATGTGCTGCAGCTCCACCGGCGGATCATGGCCGCCGAAGCCGCCGCGCATCACCGGGCGACGTTCCCCAGCCGCCGGAGCGAATACAGCCCGCGGATCACCGCGCTGCTCGACGAGGGGCTTGCGCTTTCGGCTGCCGAATACGCCGAGGCGCTGATCCGCCGCGAGGACTTGCGAGCGGAGCTGGCTCAGCTGCTGAATGCCAATGAGGACGTGCTGGGCTGCCTGGTTATGCCTTCGACCGTCGGCCCCGCGCCGCTGGCCGACACGACCGGCGATCCGGCGTTCAATTCGCCCTGGAGTTACCTCGGCTGGCCCGCGCTGACGATTCCCTGCGGCCGCGCTGCGAACGGTCTGCCCCTCGGCCTGCAATTCGTCGCCCTCACCGTGCCGCAAGTGTTTGCCATGGGCGGCCTGTGCGAACGCATTCTCGGATTTCATGACCGACCGCCGATCGTGGAGGAATTGACATGCGAATGAACGCGACATTGGCGCAATGCGCTTTGCTGGCGCTGATCACCACGCTGCCGGCCGCGGATGCCGATCCGCTCAAGCCGCCGGCGATCGAGACGCAGGACGTGCCGGTGATTCCCGCGGAGTTTGCCGCACGGCTGGCCCAGTACCAGAACACGCGCTCGGCGAGCTTCGCGGGCTGGTCGCCGGACGGACGGGGGATCCTCGTCGGCACGCGTTTTGGGAACGCGCCCCAGCTGCACCGCGTCTATGAGCCCGGCGGCCGCCGCGAACAGGTCACGTTCCAGAGCGAGCCGGTCTTTGGCGGCTTCATTCCCAAGGCGGCCGATGGGGCGATCCTGTTCTCGCTCAGCAAAGGCGGCAGCGAGAACAACCAGCTCTACTTGCTCGACCGCGCGAAGTTCACGACCACCCTGCTGACCGACGGCAAGAGCCGCAACGGCCTCCAGGCCATGCGGCCCGACGGCAAGCTGAT
>DASRJB010000213.1:0-2181 GCA_035649715.1 Pirellulaceae bacterium | reverse complement strand
CCAGGATGACCGCCGCCAATCCTAAGAGTGGCAAGCCGATGAGCAAGGCAATCAGCAGTGTCGAGCCCGACGAGGCAGGTTGCTGCTGATTCGCCCGGGCGACGATCTTGTCCGGCGAGAGGTCCACGCGGCTGAGGGCCTCGGCCAGGTAGGTCTCCATCTGCAGTTGGCCGAGCAGCGTCTGGCGGAGCTCTTCCGACTCGGCGAGCCGGCGGCGCAAGAGGTCGATTTCGTCCAGCGACAGCTCGTCTGGCGTCTTCTGCTCGAGGAGCGCGATCAGTTCGGCGTCGGTCATGCGGGCTTCTTCAGCTTCTGGTCGAGGCAGTGCTTGAGGGCGGCGCGGGCCCGGTGAACGAGCAGCTTGATGGCCCCTTCGCTGCGCTTCAGCCGCTCGGCGATCGCCGCCATGCGGAGCTGCGCCCGGTAGCGGAGGTCGATCGCCTCGCGGGCCGATTGGCCAAGCAACGCCAGGCAGGTTGGCAGGTGGGCCAGCGCGTCGTCATTGGCCCCGCCCGGATCGCTGACCAGCG
Source organism: Pirellulaceae bacterium (assembly GCA_035649715.1). GTDB lineage: Bacteria > Planctomycetota > Planctomycetia > Pirellulales > Pirellulaceae > CAYLLN01. Next base: position 1,651 of record DASRJB010000213.1, on the reverse strand, counting down.
CGTCCAACTCCAAGCATAATTCGGTCCAGGCCACTTCGCGGCGGCGGTGCTGCCGGCGGACGTGCTCGCGGAGGATATTGCGGGCGATGCCCACCAGCCACGCCCCGACCGTCGTCGCCCGGCTGAGCTTCTCGCGGCCCAAATAGCACCGCAGGAATACCTCCTGGCACATGTCCTCGGCGTCCGCCGGCTCGACGACCCGCGCCCGCAGGAAGCCATACACGGTGTTTTGATACATCTCGACCAGGGCGGCGAACGCGCGGTGGTCGCCCCGCTGGGCCGAGACAACCAGCGCGTGCTGTCCCTCGGCGATCTCCGCCGGCGGCGAGGGGGAACTGGCCGCGGCAAAATGCCCCGCGCCGGCAGCGAGCGCTCCAAGCGTGGGACGCGGAGAATCCATGAGCCGGCGGGAAGGAGGCGGGATCGTAAGGTGGGCAATCGTCATCTTAGCCGAGCGGGCCGCCGGAGGGCAAACTTCCCGCCGCTGTCCTGGCATTGAGTAACATCGGCCCGCCCTTGACGCTGCGAAATGCTAGGGGTGTTCCGTGATTTCGCGCTTTCCAATGCGACTCGTGCTCCGCGATTGGAAATCGCTCGTGGCCGGCGCGCTGACGACAGCCGGGCTGCCCTTGCTGGTGCTCGGTCTGACGCAGGGCTGGTCGTGGTGCGCCGTCGCCGCAGCGCTCGTTAGCACCGCTTGCGTCGGATGGGCCGTCTGGCGGATCCGGCTGATCTTGCGGCTGCTCGTTTCCGGTCCGCGCCTGTCGGGCCGCGTGGTTCACCGCCGCGATGTCGGACACGCGCTGGTGACGTATGCGTTCGGCGATCGGGTGTATGAATCGACGATCGCCGTTCAGGGCGGACCGGCTCACTTCGATCGCGGCGCGGCGACGACTTAGCGATCATCATCGATCCGCACAAGCCGACGCGGGCGTTTTTCCTGGAAACGCTGTCCCGATAGCCGATCTACTCCTTGGAATACGCCGCGAAGGCTTCCTTGATCTTGCCCGCCTTCTCGTCGCCCTTGTGGAAGATGACGCGGTAGCGGAGCGTGAACGACTCGCCTTTTTTCATCGTGTGGTCGCTGCGCTCCTTGCCGCCGGTGAAGTCGGCGAGGCCCCACGGGTTGGCGGCAAACAGCCCATACGTTCGCACGTGCCAGGTCGTCGGATAGCGGAAGCTGCTCGGGTGATTGAGGATCGCGATGCCCAGCTGTTCCCCCTGAACCGGACCGTAGTAATCGACCCAGGGCGCGGGCTTGCCCCACGCTTTGTCGTCTTCCAGGCCCTCGCTGGTGATGATCTTGCCGCCCGTCTTGCGATCGACCCGCATCGACTCGGCGATCCGCAGGCCGAACGAGCCCTCCTTCGTATCGCCGAACTTCACTTCGTCGGCCGCAGCCGTTACGACCACGTCGAAGTCGATCCACCGCGCGTCTTTGTCGCCGCCAAAATGCAGCGTCCGCAGGTCGGTGCAAATCTTGCCGCCGTCGGGGCCGAGCCACTCGTTCCTGGTGACCAGTGTGCCGACCTTGCCTCCCTCGGCTTTGACGAGCTCGGTCTGCACCTGCTTGCCCTGCGACTTTGCGGTCTCGGCCCAGAAATCGACGCCGTTGACGTTGCCGTGGTCGAACCAGAACGACTTCTGGTGC
>DASRJB010000212.1:0-3326 GCA_035649715.1 Pirellulaceae bacterium | reverse complement strand
CCGCTGCCACCTATTCGGGATGAACAGGGCGTAGGTGAAGATCATGAGCAGCCACAGGGCGCTCAGGTCGGGCACGGTGCCATACTCGCTGGTCCACTGCCCGATCCTTTGATGCTGAACCAAAAGGAAAAACGCCAGCGGCAAGCCAAATGTCACCAGCTCGACCCAGCGGAGCTTGCGGGTCGTGAACCGGCACTCGCGGCATAGCGACATGCCGATCAGCCCCAGCACCAGCGTGCACGCCGCGTGCGCGAAATAAACGGCGACGCGCAGCGGGTCGTTCCATTCGATGCGGATCGTATGCCAAACCAGAAACGACGCAAAACCGGCAAACAGCAAGAGCGCCGCGCTCCGCAGCCGCGACCGCAGCAGGCTTTCGGTTTCGCCCGAGAGTTCCGCCCCGCTGCCCCTCACCAGGTGCACGCGGCAGGCTTCGCCGATGCACTCATCGCTGCCGTTCGCACCGCTGCCCGCGCTACTTCCCGAGGGCGCATCGAGCGTCGCGTCGGTCGGGCTCAACGATGGCGGCAGACGCGCTTCCAAGGCTCGCACCTCGTTCGGCCCGCCGCCTCCGGCAGCGGGCCTCAGGTCAGACGTCTGACCATCATATCCGGTTCGGCCAGCACGGTCGAATCTTGCCGAATCGTCACCGGCTATGGGGCCTATAGGAAACTAGAAGTTTTGCTTCTACCAGGTGTCGCGTGGGCCGGACTGCTTGCAAGTCATTGTGCGTCAACTCCTTCTGACCCCAGACGCGATGCTGGCAGTGGTGTGACACAACCCGCGCGACCGCTACCACCATACCCCCCAACAGCAGAATCAAGGCGTTTGCGTCGCGAACTCGATTAATCCCTACACGTGCACTACCCGGCAGAACACTCATTGGTTGCGGCTTCGCGCAAATGCTCACCATGCGTCAGATCCGATCCGCCCGCCGCGGCGCGTTCTTGGCGCTGGCCGTGCTGGTCGCGGGCCAGTCCGGCTGCAATGCGCTCGCCCGCTGGGGCAGCGCGGTGTTCGTGCATTGCGCCGAGTCGCACGACCTGGCCCAAATCCGCCACGATACGCGGGAGGAACTCTCCGAGCAGCTCATCGAGGAGCGCCGCCAGGCCGCGGAGCGCGAGGTCGAGTTGGCCCGCTACGAAGCCGGGCGGCGGCAGATGGAAAGCCAGTTCTGCCTCGCCAACCAAGAGGCACTTCAGCAGCGGCTGAAGAGCAACATTCGCCAGCAGCTCGAATCGAAGGTGGCATTCAATGTGACGCAGGAGATCGAAGTCGGCGAGCTGGAAGTCGATACCGAGAAGCTCAAGGAGCTGATGGCCCAGCGCGAGCAGCCGCCGCCCGTCGAGCAGTTTCAGCAGCCGCCGCCCAAGTGCCCGTGCTGCGACGAGCCTTGTCGCTGCGGTTCGGGCTTCCACCGCCGGCACTGCCCGCACTGCCGGCACAAGCCCTGCGAGGCGGAGCAAAAGTGCGGCGGTCCCGAGCAGTTGCAACAGGTCGAGCGGCAGCCCTTCCGCCAGCCGCTGCGGCCGGCGGAGATTCCGATGAAGCTGCCGGTCTATCTCAGCTTCGGCATGCAGCAGCCCCAGATGGAACGGGCCCGCATTCGCCAGCAGCCCGTGTTGCGGGAGGAATTCCGGGAGCAGTTCAAGCAACCCTGTCCGTGCGATGCTCCGGTCGGCGGCATGCCGTGCGTCGCGCCGGTCGGTCCGCCAATCAAGCCGCCGCCGGCGACCAGCTACCCTCCACGTCCGCCGGCGCCACTCCCGCCTGGCGAAATTCGCCCGCCCGTGCCTGTGGCCGATCCGGCCGAGCAGGCCCGCCGGCAGGCCGGCCCGCAGCACCGGGTCGCCGTGCGGCTGGCACCTGCCAGCAGCGTTCAGCCGGCGACGTGCGTCGAACCGGTCCCGCCAGGCGTGCTGCGGTAGTAGTGCGACTCGTCAAAATCTGTGCAGGCCCGCAGCCCTTTTTGCAATTTGCATTTGCATTTCCCATTTTGCAATTCTCTGGTGTTGCGACTTGTGCGATCCCCAGCGGGAAGATCGCAGAGTGCAAACTGCGAAGGTGCAAAATGCAATTGCAAAGTGTTGTCGCCAGGCTACCCATTTTGGCTCAAAACGAGACTGCGTCAGCCCGTCGCAGAGAGACGATCCGTCGCTTGGAGGCGGACCAGGTTGCCCGTCGCCCGCCCTTAAGGGCCAGCGGCGAATATAATGAAAACTGCCAACAGCACAGCCTCGCGCACGTGCCTCGTTTATCGCCGTCGCGCCGCAACTGTCAGGCTTGCAAGGACTTCCGGCGTACCTCCGGCGGTTTTGCAGTTGAGCGTTTAAAAGCCTTAGAGAGCCCGCCGGGGAGTTTTCGTTATATTTGGGGTCCAAGCGGAACGGCGGCGATTCTGCCACAGATTGCCAACAACCAATTTGCCATAGAACGGGTGACATTGGCGGCGGGCGGCCAAAACGGCAGTCCGCCGCGCCAAAGGGAACTATACTGCAAATAGCGTACCAATGTTCAGATTGGCACCGCCGCCGGCCTCAGGGACCTACGGACCTCCAATCAGCGATCGCCGTCACGCCAGTGCTTCGCCGATGACCTGGCCTTCGACGAGCGGCAGCGGCCGGCCCTGGCGGTCTTGGATGAGCGTATGCGGGTCGATGCCGAGCAGGTGGTACATCGTGGTCAGCAGATCCTTGGGGCTGATGGGCCGGTCGGCCACGTCGCCGGCCTGCTTGTCGGATGCGCCGACGATCTTGCCGCGGGCCGTGCCGCCGCCGGCGACGAGCGACGAATAGACCCGCGACCAGTGATCGCGGCCGCCTCCCTGGGCCTTGTTGATCTGCGGCGTGCGGCCGTGCTCGCTGGTGCAGACGACGAGCGTGTCGTTCAAAAGTCCGCGGCGGTCGAGGTCGGTGATCAGGCCGTACCAGCCCTGGTCGAAGCCGGGCGAGAGCTCCAGCTTCATCCGGTTGAAGTGGTCCCAGTGCGTGTCCCAGCCGCTGCCGGCCAGGCCATACTCGTCCCAGAAGACGCTGACGACTTTGCTGCCCGCCTCCACCAGGCGGCGGGCGGCGAGGCAGGACTGGCCGAACAGCGACTGGCCGTAGAGCTCGCGCGTGGCGGCGTCTTCCCTTCGCAGGTCGAGCGCCGCGGCCAGCTGCGGCGATTCGAGCAGCGATAGCGCGGCCTGCTGATGCTTGGTGAGCGCGCGGCCGGCCGTGGAAGCGACCAAGCTCGGCAGACCATCGTTGAGCTGCGAGAGCAGGCTCTTGCGCGTGTCGAGCCGGTCGAGCGTCAGCTCGGGCTGCAGCTGCGACGCATCGGGC
>DASRJB010000211.1:0-2817 GCA_035649715.1 Pirellulaceae bacterium | reverse complement strand
GCGAGCCGGATGAAGCCTGAGTCGCAACCGCAAGGGTGCTAACGGTTTGCGGCGCGTTTCAGGTCTCTGGGGATCAAAACCCGACCGGCCGTCGTCTATAATTAAGCGATCAGGGTGCGCGCCGGCTCGCGAGGAGAATATGGCAAGCGGAACTGTCCCATCGGTTGTACCGCCTCCCATCGCGGAGAGCCTGCAGCGCGAGCAGGTCATCCAGCGGCAGCTCGGACGCACCAGCCTGCACGTGCGGCTGATCGACCTGGCCAGCGGACTGGCCTTCTGGCTGGTGGGCGTGGTCGTCTTCTTCATCGCCGCGGCCGCATTCGACCATTTGATCGGTCTGGGGACCATCGGCCGAGTGTTGGGACTGGTGATGCTGGTCGCCGGCTCGGCCTGGTACCTGGTCGCCGTCATCTGGCCGCTCGTCGCCCGGAGCATCAACCCGGAATACGCCGCCCGCACGATCGAAGAGGCAACGCCCTCGCTGAAGAACAGCCTGATCAATTTCCTGATGCTCCGCAGCGAGCGCGGGAAGATGAAGGAGATCGTGTTTCAGGCGCTGGAGCAGAAAGCGGCCAGCGACATTGCCGGGGTGCCGGTCGAATCGACCGTCGATCGGACGGCGCTGATTCGCGCGGGCTACGTGCTGTGCGGCGTGATGGCCCTGTTTGCCGGTTACAAGATTCTCTCGCCCAAGGACCCGTTTCAGACGGTGGCCCGCGTGCTCGCACCGTGGGCAGAAATCGCCCGCCCGTCGCGGGTACAGATCACCGATGTGCAGCCCGGCCACGCCGAGGTTTACCACGGGCAGACCGCGACCATCTCGGCGATCGTCAGCGGCGTGCGCGGCGGCGATCCGGTCACCCTGCTGGTGAGCACCGCGGACGGGCAGACGATCGATCAGCCGGTCGAGATGACGCTGGCCGCGGGCGGGCTGCGGTACGAGTGTGTGTTGCCCTCAGACGGCAAGGCGCCGTCCGGCAGGTCGGCGGGCCGCCAGGGTGAAGCGCAGCCTTTCGCGGGACCTTCGTCCGGCCTCCAGCAAGATGTCACCTACCGCATCGTCGCCGGCGACGCCGAATCGCCGCTCTACAAGCTCACGGTTGTCGCCGCGCCGACGATCATCGTCGAGCGGCTGGAGTACCAGTATCCCGCCTACACGAAAAAGCCCGCCGAGAAAGTCGAGCAGCAGGGAGACATCAAGGGCCTGGAGGGAACCCGCGTCACCATCCAGGCCATCGCCAATCAGCCGATCAAGTCGGCCTGGATCGAGTTCGACCCGGGCTCCGGGGCGGCTCCGCAACTGGTGACGCTCGCCGCCGAGGGTTCGCGAGCCTGGGGCACGATCACGCTCGAGCTGCAGCGCGACCGGCAAACTCCCTGGCATCAACACTATCAGGTGCGTTTTCGCAACGAGCGGGCCCAGCGGAGCGAGCAGCCGATCCTGCACAAGATCGAGGTCCTCCGCGATCTTGCGCCCGAAGTGCAAATCTTGCAGCCGCAGTCGCTGCGGGTCGAAGTGCCCGAAAACGGTGAGCAGCTGATCGAGGTGCGGGCGCTGGATCCCGACTTCGGCCTGTCCGCGGTGCGCCTGGAGGGCGCGGTCGCCAACAAGCCGCCGCTGAAGATCGACCTCTTGCCGCCGCAGGCCCGCGAGCTGCCCCAAGTCACGGTGCCGTTCGCGTTCCGCCCGCAAGAGCACAAGCTGGCGGCGGGTGACGAGCTGAAGTACGTCGCCGTGGCGGAGGACAACCGCACGAACTCTGTCACCGGTCAGCCGGAGCCCAACGTCTCGCGGACCAAGGAGTACACGCTGGTCGTCGTCCCGCCGGCGCCGCAGCAGAACAACCAGGGACAGGGTGGCCAGAACAATCCGCAGCAAGATCAGCAGCCGAAGAACCAAGAACCGAAGAACCAAGATCCAAAGAACCAAGAACCGAAGAACCAAGATCCAAAGAACCAGAATCCCCAGGATCAGAAGAATCAAAAGCCCATGAACCAGGGTGCTGGTGCTCAGCAGCAGCCGATGGGTGGCCAGCAACAACAGCCCATGGGCGGTCAGCAGCAACAGCCGATGGGCGGGCAACAGCAGCAGCCCATGGGTGGCCAGGGTCAGCAGCAAAACGGTGGCCAGGGTTCGCCGATGAATGGTGGAGCGGGTGGACAGCAGGGAGGCGACCCGCAGCAGGCTAATCCCATGGCTGGTGGCGCCGCCGGCAATCGGACGAACCAAGGCAATCCGTCGGGCCAGCCTGCCGGTAACGACGCAGAGCCCGCGGGACAGCAGGGCGATCCGAACGCGACCGCCGGCGGTCAGCAAACGGGCACGGGCGGCAAGCCGGCTGGCAAGGCCCACGACGGCGAAGCGATTCAGGAAGCCCTAAAGGATTTGCAGCGCCGCGGCCAGCAGCCGGACGGCAGCCAGCAGCCGCAGCCCAATGGCGGCCAGCAGAATCCCGCCGGCGGCCAGCCGATGCCTAATACGAACCAGCAAAATCCAAATGGCCAGGGGCAGACCGGCGAGCGGCAGCCGGCCGCGGGCGAGCAGGGCGGCCAGCCGCAGAACGCCGGCAACTCGGGGAACCAGGGACAGAATACGCAGACCACGGGCACACCGGCCCCGAACGAGGCGCAGCGCAACGCCGCCGGCCAGGAGCAACAAGGAAAAGGCGCGCGCGAGGGCGGTCAGAAGGCGAAGGCCAGCGACCGGCTGCCCGACGAGCAGAAGGGTTCGAATCCCAGCCGGCAGCCTGGCGACGCCAACAAAGGCGGCACGCCAATGGGTCCGAACCAGACGCAGCAGCAGCCGAAGTCGAAGGC
>DASRJB010000210.1:0-3088 GCA_035649715.1 Pirellulaceae bacterium | reverse complement strand
ATCGGCGTCGGTGGAAACAAAATGACTCGCCGCCGCGGCCCGCTCCTGGGCCTGCCGCGCGGGCAAGATTTGCGGACCGCGCTCCGCCGCGGGCAATTGCAGCTGCCGCTCCAGGCCGGCAATCTGCTTCCGCAGCGTGATGACTTGCGGATGCTCTTCCGTAAAGCTCGCCAGCAGTCGGGTCAGCTCCAGGCGCAGCTTTTCGAGTTGCGCCCGCAGTTCGCTCTGCTCGGCGGGCGGCGCGGCGATCGGCGGGCTCGGCTCGGTCACCTCGGGTGGCTTGGGAAACGCCGGTTGCTGAAAGTAGCGGGCGAGCTGCTGCTGGCGGAGCACTTCCACCCGCGTGCGGGCTTCGTCTTCGCGGTCACGGGCCGCGGTCACCGCGCCGCGGGACTGGGCCAGCACGCCGCGGCGATGCGCTTGCAATTGATCGGGCAAGTACTGATAGAGCCACCGCGTCGCCAGGTCGTCCAGCCGCAGCCTCGCCGCATTCGGCCGCGCGGCGTGATAGGTCATGCGAACGCGGCTGCGGGCCGCGCGGCCCGGCGCCGGCCCAGTGAGCACGACCGCGCCCGGCTCTGCTCGTTTCAGCCACAGGCCGGCGTCTTCGAGGTTCAGCCCTTGTGCCGACGGACCTTCGATGTGGACCTCGGCCAGGTAGCCGCGAAACGGCTCGCGGAGGATCGCCAGCGTGGCGACGAACACCGCCAGAGCGGCCGTCAGAGCCAGATAGGCCCGGCGGACTAGCGGCAGCGAACAAAACGCCGCCGGATCGAATTTGGTGCGGTGTGACATGACTTGGGTTGCTGCGCCAGCAGTGCTAGCGCAGCCTCAGCCGACGATCCATCACTTCGCGCTATCGTCACTGGCTCGCTTCCCGCTTGAGCGCTCTTCCGCCGCAATTGCCTGCCAGCAGCCGGCTGCTGGCGCGGCTTGCCGCTCAGCGCTTCACCCAGAAGCCAAACAATTGCCCGAGGACCATCGCCCATGTCAGTACGGTCGTCGCGAAAAGCAGCAGCACGACGATCCAATACTCGACGGGCTGCGACCGGCGGCGAATCGTGGGGCCGAAGTGGTAGGTAAACTCCCCGTTCCACAGCGCCGCCGACACGCCGTAGGTGAAAATCGCCGCGACGATCGACACGCCGATGATCGTGGCCATGGCTCGACTCTGTCGCAGTCAGGCAATGCGCACGACGGTCCGCCCGACCATTTCGCCCTTCAAGATCCGCTGAATCGCGGGCTCCAGGTCGGCCAGGCCGATCGTCGTCGTCAGCTCGCCGAGGCCGTCCAGCCGCCACTCGTGGCTGAGCTTCCGCCAGATTTCCAGCCGCCGGTCGGAGGGCAACAGCGCCGAGCTGATGCCGGCCAGCGTGACGCCGCGGAGAATGAACGGGTGGACGGTCAGGCTCAAGTCCGTTCCGCCGACAAGGCCGCAGGCCGACACGACGCCGTTGGTCTTCGTCTCGCGGACGATCGTCGCTAGCGTCTGGCCACCGACCGTATCGACCGCGCCGGCCCACCGCGCGCTCAAGAGCGGCCGGTCGGTCGTGTTCAGCACATCGCCGCGGCCGATCAGGCGGCTTGCGCCCCACGACTTCAGCCGCGACTCGAGCTGAAGCTTGCCCGTGACGGCGACGACCGGATAGCCGAGCTTCGCGAGCAGCTTGACGGCCAGGCAGCCGACGCCGCCAGTCGCGCCGGTGACGACGATCTCGCCGGCCGCGGGCGTTATGCCGTTGAGCTGGATCGCCGCGACGCACTGCGCGGCAGTGAAACCCGCCGTGCCGAGCGCCATCGCCTCTTCGAGCAAGAGCCCCGCGGGCAGCGGCACGACCCAGTCGGCCGGGACGCGCACATACTCGGACCAGCCGCCCCACTGGCCCGAGCCGAGCTCGTAGCCGGTGACGATCACGGCGTCGCCCGGCCGGAAGCGGGAATCCGAACTTTCGGCGACGGTGCCCGCGGCATCGATGCCCGGCACGTGCGGCAGCTTGCGGACGACGCCCGGATGGGCCTGGGCCGCCAGAGCGTCCTTGTAATTCAGCGACGAGTAGTGCACGCGGACCAGCACGTCGCCCGGAGGCAGCTCGGCGAGTGGCCGCTGGGCCACGCCGCGTTGGATTTTGCCGGTGACATCTTTCTCGACCAGGAAGCAGGCCAGCGAGGTTGGTTCCACGTATTCCTCAGTCGAAAGTGACAAATCGAGGTGTCTTGCGGGCGATTCTCGCCCCGCAAACGCATTGGCCAGTGTCCGCCCGCGTCGCTCTATCGGCAACCGGGCCAACGACTTACGTCGCCGGCTGCAATCGAGGGATCATTGACGGCTGGCAGCGCCGCCACCTACAATCGCCCTCCCTGCTTGCTCGCACGAAATAATTGCCTGAACAACCATCGGGCACGAAACCACGGAGAATCGTCATGGGAGCGAACGTCACGGAATTCACGGATGACAATTTCCAGGTTGAGGTGCTCAAGAGCGATCAGCCGGTGCTGGTCGATTTCTGGGCCCCCTGGTGCGGACCGTGCCGCCGGATTGCGCCGATGATCGACGAGCTGGCGGCGGAGAATATGGGCGGCGCGAAGATCGGCAAAGTCAACATCGACGAGAATCAGCAGTCGGCCATAAACTACGGCGTCGAGGCGATCCCGACGTTGATCGTCTTCAAGAGTGGCCAGCCCGTGCAGCGGTTCCAAGGCATTCCGGCCAAGGCCCGCGTGCAGGAAGCGCTCGACTCGGCCAAAGCCTGAGGTTGCGACGGGACTGACCGATTGCAGCAGCGGGGCTTCTGTCGCAAACTGGCCCCATGACTCCCACCACCATTGCCATTCACGGGGCCGCCGGCCGCATGGGACGGCGGCTCGTTGCTTTGGGCAGCATCGATCCGGAACTCAAGATCGTCGCGGCGGTCGATTCGCCGTCGTCGCCCGACCTGGGCAAAGATGCGGGGCTCTTGGCCGGCGCGGTCGAGTTGCATGTGCCCATCGCCGGCGCACTGAACGTCCAGCCGCAGGCCGTCATCGATTTCTCGGTGCCCGACGCCGCGGAACAGATTCTACAGACGTGCCTGAGCCGGCGGGTACCGCT
>DASRJB010000209.1:0-12091 GCA_035649715.1 Pirellulaceae bacterium | reverse complement strand
CAGAGACGCGATCAATGCCGAACTTGCGAAATTGCCCGTTAAGCCTGACGACCGCATCGCATAAGCGTCGATGGAGCGAACTTGGCTCCGCTGGGAGGTGCTCAACACCGTCGGACTGGGCGGGGTGCTATTGACCTCCTTCTGCTATCCGCGTGATCAGCGGTTTTCCTAGCTCCCCCCTTCCGGGACTTTTCTGGAAAAATCTTTTTTCCGTTTGACTCAAATGGACCAGACTAGTCCATAGCGCTCCGTAGGATCGTGCCGGAAATCGGTCGGTCCGTGAGTCGGTCGCTCGGTGAGTCGGTGCGTTACCGACTGACCGATCACCGACTACCGACCAACCTTCCTCCGGAGATCCAACATGAGCGTCACGTTTCAGCTGCCGCCGAGCGGGCGGAATTTTGAGGTGTTTGAGGCGGTGATCGTGGGCGGGAAATCGACCCGCGACGCGGCCGGGCAGTTCCGCCTCTCGCAGTCCCGCGTCTGCCAGATCGTCCGCCGCATGCAAGCCTGGCAGGCCGAGGTGCTGACCAGCGAGCAGCACCTCACCGACGAGGAGCAACTGCGGCTGTCGAAGGACATCGCGGGCCACCGGCTCAACCACCTCTACTGCGAAGTGATGGGCGCCTGGCGGCGCTCGCAGGGCGACTTCAAGCAGACCCGCAGCAGCCGCTACGGCGACGAGGTGACCACGACCAAGTCGTCGTACGGCGATCCGAAGTACCTGGTCGCCGCCTCGCGGCTGATCAAGGCCGCCGCCGACCTGGGAGTTGCCGGCAGCCTGCCCTATCCGGACGACGAGGAGGAGCCCGGCCGGCCAGAGGTCCGTCCTACGGCGACCCACCCGGTCGAGGACTGTTCACAAAATGGCCATGCGCGTTCAGTTCCCGCCCCGGCTGCGATGAATTCCGCCGCCGCAAAGGCGGGCAGCGAACAGACTTCCGCCGAGCTGAGCCCGCAGCACGCCCTGGCCCGCCGCGCGCTTTTGGCGCCTGTTCAGCAGGACCACGCCGCCGAGCTCGCCTCCGCGGGTAGGGTGGGTCAAGCGAGTCCGCGAGCGCAGACCCACGCGGCGAGCACGCTGGACCCGCGTGGGTCTTCGGCCGGCGACGACCGCTCCGCGGTGTCGCCTGCCTTGACCCACCCTACCCAGGGCGGTGGCATCCAACTGCAAGTCACCCCCGATCAGCCCGGCATATCCAGCCGCCCTCTGAGCCGCCAGCAGCGCCGCAAGCTCCAGCGCGCCCTAAGGCGAGAGAGGGCGTAGCGTGGGCGGCCGCTTTGAGCCGGGGCGCTGATTGGTTTACAATTCATGGGCTCGATTCCTTCTTCCAGACCAGGCGGCCGGCCATGAAGCCGAACATGGACCTATCGGTGGCAAACCGCCGCTCCTTCCTGGCGCAGGCCGGCGGTGGATTCGGCGCGCTGGCGCTGGCGGCGATGCTGGCGGAGGATCGCGCGCAGGCCGCGGGAGGAAAATCGGCGGAGGGACCCAAGCGCCCGCATTTTGACCCGCGGGCCAAGCGCGTGATCTGGCTGTTCATGCACGGCGGCCCGAGCCACGTCGATCTGTTCGACCCCAAGCCCGATCTGATCAAGCTCAGCGGACAGCCGATTCCCGAGAGCTTTGGGATGGTGATGACGCGGCGAAAGGTGGCGACCAATCCGCTGCTCGCGCCGATCAAGCCGCTGCGGCCGCGCGGGCAATCGGGCCTGGAAGTGAGCGACTTCCTGCCGCGGATCTCCGAGCACGCCGACGAGCTGTGCGTAATCCGCAGCCTGCACGGCGACAGCGTGAATCATCCGCAGTCGGTCTATCAGATGAACACCGGCAGCATCCTGATGGGCCACCCCAGCGTGGGCAGCTGGGTCGCCTATGGCCTGGGAAGCGAGAACCGCGACCTGCCGGCGTTCGTCGTGCTGCCCGATCCCGGCGGCGGGTTGAAAGGCGGGCCGCCGGCCTGGGGCAGCGGCTATCTGCCCGCCAGCTATCAAGGCGTCACGATGCGGCCGGGCGCGCAGCCGATTCTGCACCTGCGGCCGCAGCCGGGGATCAGCCTGGCGCAGCAGCGGGCGACGCTCGACCTGGTGCAGAAGCTCAATCGCGACCACCTGGCGGCTCGCGAAAACGACGACGACCTGTCGGCGCGGATCAAGGCCTACGAACTGGCGTTCCGAATGCAGTCGGCCGCGCCGGACCTGGTGGATCTCAAGGACGAATCGGCCGAGACGCTCTCGCTGTACGGCCTGGACCAGAAAGAGACCCGCGACTTCGGCCAGCGGTGCCTGCTGGCCCGCCGCATGATCGAGCGGGGCGTGCGGTTCGTGCAGGTTTATTCCGGCGACACCAACGGCTGGGACGCCCACAACGACGTGCTCGACAACCACACGAAGCACTGCAAGGCCACCGATCAGCCGGTGGCCGCCCTGCTGACCGACCTCAAGCGGCGGGGGCTGTGGAACGAAACGCTCGTCGTCTGGGGCGGCGAGTTCGGCCGCATGCCGATGAGCGAGCAGGGCAAGGGCCGCGACCACAATCCCTGGGGCTACACCGTCTGGCTGGCCGGCGGCGGCGTCAAAGCCGGCCTGGCTTACGGCGCGACCGACCCCGTTGGCCTCCGGGCCGCCGAGAACAAGGTCCACATCCGCGACTTCCACGCGACCTTGCTGCACCTCTTGGGCCTCGACCCGCTGGCCCTCAGCTACTTCCACAACGGCCTCGACGAACGCCTCGTCGGCCCCGACAACAAGGCCGTGCGAGTGGTCAGCGAGATTCTGGCGTAGCCGCAGAACAGGGCAGAGATTGGCCGCGGATGAACGCGGATGACACGGATCGGAAACGACGGCGCTAGTTGAACAAACTTTCGGAGCCTTGAAGGCGACAGGGCCCAATACGGATTGCGGATTTTGCCTCTGCCTATCTAACTGCCGATCCGTGTCATCCGCGTTCATCCGCGGCAATAATTCCTCCTGTCTGCGGCTGCATCACACCAGGAGGAATCGCCATGAAGCACGAAGAGTTGACTGGCAAGATCATCGAGGTGTTCTACGAGGTCTACAACGAGCTGGGGCACGGCTTTCTGGAGTCGGTCTATGAGAACGCCATGCGGATCGCACTTACGCAGGCCGGACTCGCCGTCGCCGAGAAACAACCGATCGCGGTTTGGTTTCGCGGCGTCGTGGTCGGCACCTTTGAGCCGGACATCACGGTGCAGTGCCTCGTCATCCTCGAGCTGAAGTCGGGCCGCGCGCTGGACTCAGCCCACGAATCGCAACTTCTGAACTATTTGCGGGCCACGGAGGTCGAAGTGGGCCTCTTATTCAACTTTGGCCCTAAGCCGGAGTTTAAGCGAATGGTGTTCGACAACTCACGGAAACGGATCCCCAAGCAGTGAACGCCGCGGTTGCCAGGCCGGGCAGAGATTGGCCGCGGATCACCACGGATGACACGGATCGGAAAGACAGCGCCAACTGCTTAGTCGTTCTGCGATTGAAGGAGCGATGTCCGCCGGAGTGAACTCAGACCATCTCTGCCGCTTCCATAGATCGTTAATAGGATTGCCTCCTGCCGATCCGTGTCATCCGCGTTTATCCGCGGCAATAATTCCTCGTGCCGCGGCCTGTGCACCGTAGAGCAAGGGCTAGAATTGCAGGTGCGGCCAAGACGCCGCAGCCCTTGGACCCATTCGCGAGGCCCCGATGAAAGCGCATGCAGCCGTCCAGCTCTATTTCGACCGGGCGGCCGACGTGCTGGGCCTGGACCCGGCCATCCGCCGCCTGCTGGTGATTCCCAAGCGGGAAGTGCAGGTGCAGATTCCGGTGCAGATGGACGACGGGCGGCTGGAGACTTTCGTCGGCTACCGTGTGCAGCACGACGATTCGCGGGGGCCGATGAAGGGCGGCCTGCGGTATCACCCGGAGGTCGATCTGGATGAGGTGCGGGCCCTGGCCACGCTGATGACCTGGAAGACGGCGGTGGTCGAGCTGCCGTACGGCGGGGCGAAAGGGGGCATCGCCATCGATCCGCGGAAGTTGAGCATCAAGGAACTGGAACGGATCACCCGCAAGTTCACCGACCAGATTCACGACCTGATCGGCCCGCACGAGGACATTCCCGCGCCCGACATGGGCACCAGCTGGCGCGAGATGGCCTGGATTCGCAACCAATGGGAGAAGTATCACGGCTTCAATCCGGCCGTGATCACCGGCAAGCCGGCCGAGCACTACGGCATCGAGGGGCGCGAAGAGGCGACCGGCCGCGGCGTCGGCATCCTGGCCTACAAGCTGCTGGGGCACCTCAATCGCAAGCCGCAACAGACTCGCGTCGCGCTACAAGGCTTCGGCAATGTCGGCTCGCACGCCGCCAAGTACCTCCACGAATCGCAATACAAGATTGTCGCGATCAGCGATCACACGGGCGGTTTCTATCGCAAGGAAGGGCTTGACATTCCTGCGATGCTGAAGCACGCGATTAATAACAAAGGTCTGCTGCAAGGCTACACGGCCGCCGACAAGATCACCAACGAACAACTCTTGCAGCTGGACGTCGATCTCTTGATTCCGGCGGCCTTGGGCGGTGTGATCACGAAGCAGAACGCCGAGCTGATCAACGCCCCGGTGATCATCGAGGGGGCCAACGCCCCGACCGTCCCCGACGCCGACGACATCCTGCACCACCGCGGCGTGACCGTCCTGCCTGACATTCTGGCCAACGCCGGCGGCGTGACCGTGAGCTACTTCGAGTGGGTGCAGAACCTGCAGTATTACAAGTGGGGTCTGAACCGCGTGCGGCAAGAGCTGGAGGCGATCCTCAGCCGGGCCTTCGACAACGTCTGGCAGGAAGCGGCGAGCCACAAGTGCAGCCTGCGGACCGCCGCGTACTGCATCGCCCTCCGCCGCGTGAAGGCCGCGACCGAGCTAGCCGGGAACCAGTAGGCCGGATTAACAATCCGTCCTACCGCCTAGCCCCGCGGCACGAGCTGCGGGTAGCGGACGTGCTTGATCTCGATCCGCTCGCTGACCGGAAAGCCATCGTGCGGATGGCCGAACTTATACGTCTCGGTCGTCTTTTGACGGCTGGCGCGGAAGACGGTGGTCTCGCGAATCACGTCCGGGGAGATTTCATCTTTCTGGAAGCTGGACTGCTCCAGGTCCCACGTGGAGTGTTCATATGCGACCGCGGCAGTGCCGTAGTTGGTGATCCACTTACTGCCGTCGGCGGAGAGGGTGACCGCGAACGGCACGCCCCGGTGGTCCTGGCCCCGCCCGCTCGAGCCGGCCCAAGCCAGGTTGAGGGTCAGTCGGCGGTCGTACGCGCGCCCCGAACCTTCCGGCGCGGGTGTCGCGATGGCTTGGCCTTCTGCGCGGAGGAGCGCCTGACAATCGGACAGATTGGATTTCCCCGCGGCCGTGGAGAAGTCATCCCAGAGTATCTGGCCGCCTTCCCGTTGCTCCCAACGCACCACGCCGTCCGCGGCAACCGTGAACGACGGCCGGCGGAGGTGCGCGAGCAAGTTCACGGTCTGCACATCGTCGCCCATGCTGGAGGCGATCCGCGTTTCGCCGCCCGGCCTGGTGGCGACGCGAAACTCCAGCGACCACTCGCCCGCGTGCGGATTGGGCACCCCGGGCTGCTGGCCCGAGGCGGCCGCGGCTGTCCACACAACTGCGGCCAGCCAGATCGCCGCGGGGCCAACGACTCGAAATGGAATTTGGCCGGCCATTTTCGTTCACTTCGGTGGTTGCTTGTTTGCCGCCTCCGCCTTGGCCTTCCATTCTGCGGCCAGACGTTCGTCTTTCTCCAGGCCCGTGCCGGCTGCATAAGCCGCGCTGAGGGCGAGCATCGCTTCGCGGTGCCCCAAGTGGGCCGAATGGCTGTGCCAGAACGCAGCCAGCTTGTCGTTCTTGTCGATCCCCTGGCCGGCGGCGTACAGCCGGGCGAGCTGATATCCGGCAGCATCGTGCCCCAGATAGGCCGCTTCGCGATACCAGCGCAGGGCCTGCTTCTCGTCTTGGTCCAGGCCGCGCCCGGCAACATACGCCTCGGCGAGGTGAAACGCTCCATCAACGTCGCCGGCCTCGGCGGCGCTGCGGAAGAGCATCGCCGCCAGCACCGGGTCGCCCTTGCCGCCACTGCCGGCGGCGGCAGCCAGGCCCACCTGCGTCAGCGAAGGGCCGTGCCGCAGGCGAGCGCCTTTGGCAAACCACTCGCGGGCCTGCTTGTCGTCCCGGGCGACTCCCGCGCCTGCCTGGTAGCACTGCCCCAGCAAGAACATGGCCGGTGCGTAGCCGGCGTCGGCCCCGAGGCGCGCCCATTTCGCGGCCTCGGCCGGATTCTTCGTGCCGAGCGTGCCCTCGTCGTAACCGACGGCCAGCAGGTGCATGCCCCGCGGGTCGCCGCGCTCCGCTGACTTCAGCCACCAGGCGCGGCACTGCTCGGCGTCCTTCGCGATGCCTTCGCCCTGCTCGAACATCCGGCCGAGCATCAGCATGGCGTCGGTCGAGCCCAGCTCGGCCGCGCGGCGGAAGGCGTCCACGGCCTTGGCCGGATCGGCGGGCGCGCCAATTCCGAACTGTAGCAACACGCCGAGAGCAAAGGCGCTTTCCGCATCGCCTTGGGCCGCGGACTGATCGTGGACTTCGCGGCCTTTGGCGAGCCAGGCTTCGGCCTCGCCCTCCTTGGCCGGGCCGCCCAGTTTCGACGCCAGCGCAGTCCCCAGGCTCACCATGCCGCGCGCCTCGCCGGCTGCCGCGGACTTGCGGAACCAATCGAGCGCGGCGGCGGGATCCTGCCGCACGCCGCGGCCTTCGGCGGCGAGCAGGCCCAGGAAATACATAGCCCGGCCGTCGCCGTTGTCGGCGGCGTGCTCCAGGCAGTTCCGCGCGGCCAGATCGTTCTGGGCCAGGCCGCGGCCGAACAGTTGCATTTCGCCCAGTCGCTCGGTCGAAGGCAAATGGCCTTTGCGTGTCGCCTCACCAAACCAGCGGGCAGCCTCGTCCCAGTTGATCGCTAGGCCGCGCCCCAATCGGTAGCGCTCGGCCAGTTCGAACATCGCGCCGACTTCACCCGCTGTGGCCTTGGCCTTGAGCGCGGTCACTTCCGCGGAATCCGCGGGAGATGCTTGAGCTTTGACCGTGAGGTTCGCGAGCGCCACCCAGAGCGCGGCGAGTGCCAGCCCGTGAAACATGGGCACCGATGCAGTCATGACGTTTTCTCCCATCGCGATCAGAACCGAGACGCTCAGGGGCGCATCGGACTGCCTCCTCCCACGCCATAGGTCGCTCCGCGAATCAGATCGCGGATGGTCGGAGTCCTTGGGTCGTGCGTGTCTCCCGTCGTCACGCTCGTGATCAGGATCACGTCCGTGCCACGGTCCTGCTTCTCGAACTTACAGTCCGTCTGATTCCATTTCTCGGCCTGCCAATTGACGGTCAGGACCAGGCCGACTCCGGGCTTGGTCTCAAACGTGCCGCTGGCCGGCTTGTCGTAGTTCGGGCCGATCGGTTTGCGCTGCCGGTCGCACTCGTCTTTGAGGGACTTGGTCGTGCACCGCGTCATGTTGCCACTAAACGTGCCGGTTTGCGTGCCCGCAGTTTGCGTGATCTGGCCATCGAGATACCAGGTCCGCTGACATTCGTCGTAGGCGCTGTCGAGCGGCGTGAGCTGGAGCCTGGCGCCCGGCTGCTGGGGCGTATCGTCCGTCAGGACTACATTGTATCGGTCTGTGCCATTGACCTTCGCCCGATAAACCTGGGCTTCGGCTGCCGCCGCATAGGCAAGCGCCACGAGCAATCCCGCGACCCATCTCCTGAATCCTGGTTTGCAGCCACACATACACTTTGTCTCCTCAATGGCCCAGTAGACTCATCCGCGGGGCACGATTTCGACGTCCCGCTGGTGTTTGATCTCGACGCTCTCCGTCATCGCCGCGGCCTGCGTGCCGACGACGGTCGATGGGCGGCGTGCTTTGTACGTGGTGATCTCGCGCCGCTGGCCGTCGCTCAGCGGTTCGTCTCTGCGCGAAGCGGGCGCGAGCTTCCACTCCATGACGTGCTGCACGGCGACCGCCGGCTGCCGAGCCGAAAACGTGCCGCCGGGGTTGACCGTATAGATCAAGAGGCCAGGGCCGTGGGTCCACTCCAGCTTGAGCGTGAGCGTGCGGTCCTCGGCGATCGAGCCGGTACCCTGGAGCGTGTCGTGGCGCTGCTCGTCGTTCCAGACGGAGACGGCGCCAGCGGCGAAGCTGTCCAAACGGTACTCGCCCGCAGCCTCCAGCGAGAACTTTCCCTCGCGGTCGACGCGGACGCCTTTGGCCTGGATCGTCAGGTGCACGTTGATCGTGGTGATCCCCAGAGCCGGGTTGGCGGGCGCTCCGCCCGGATGCGTGTGCAGGTCGAACTGCAAGTCGAGCGTGCCGCCGCGCTGTCTTGCTGTTGGCGGGCTGCGCTGCTCCTGGCCGGCGGCGGGCGCGGCCGCCAGCGACAAAAACGACAGAACGAGGATGAGCAATCGCATCGCGACACTCGATTACTTCTCGATCTTCAGCCCCTCGAACTGCACTGAGTTGCCGCGCGTAGTGTTGTTGAGAGCGGAGACTCCGGCCTTCACCTTGGCGGGCAGTTCGATCTTCTGCGACGGCAGTTCCTTCCAGCTCGTACCGCCGTCCTGGCTGTAGGCGGCGGTCAGCGTGTCCGCCTTGCGCGTCAGCCGCAATTGCGTCGGCCGGTTGGGCATCACGAGGGAAAGCTCCACGAGGCGTGCGCCGTCCTTGAATACGTGCAGATAGCAAGACGTAATCTGCTGCCCGCTACGGTCCATCTGCGTCCGGTCGAAGCGGACGAAGTTCTTCGCGTCCTGCCAGATCACGAGCGAGCCGGCGTGAAACGACGCCGTGCCGGCCAGGCCGGCGATCCGCGTATCGCGCTCGGCTCGGTCGATGTGGGCCACGGCCACGCTGATGCTGAAGTCTCCCTCGGCCTCCTGCAGCACGAGCGGCGCGTTCACCTTGCCCGCGACCGGCCACAGATCGTGGTACGCGCCGGGAATCCGAATCGTCAGCTTCTCGCCCTCGCGAGCAAACGAGCAGTCGCCGACTGGATCGACGATCGTGCCAAAGCCGGCGACCGCATCGCCAGGCTTCAGATCCTGGCCCAGCGCCGCGGTCGTCAGCAGTGCCAGACTCAAAACCAAAATGCGCCTGGGCTGCATTGTTCGTTCCGTTGCTATTTCAGGCGGTGGAGCGTGCCGGGCTTCACTTCGAAATCTTCTTCGATCAGGCTGTTGCCGACGTAGATGTCGTACTTGCCGGCGGGCACTACCATCACGTCGCCGAACTTTTCGGCGAGCTGCACCGGAGGGTTCACCTGGCCGCGGTCGCCGGGCTTGCGAATGTAAATCCGCTCGGTCTTGCCCGTGCCATTCACCTGCACCATGCCCAGGATCGATTCGGGCTTGACGTCCACGACTCGCCGATCCGGTATGGAAAAATTGCGGAGCAGCGGGACGGCCGCCCAGCCGTCTTTTGCCTGAAAGAAGACGGCGTACTTGTTCGTTGAGGAGGGGATGCTGAGATAGTCGTCGAACTTCTCCACGCTGCCGATCTTCGTGGCGATAGGCGAATCGGCCTCTTCGTTGCGCACGATGTAAATCTCCTCCACCGGCGGCATCTGCACCTTCTTGGGAGTCAGGACGCGGAGGGCGCGGCGGGTCGTATCGACGATCTCCGCGTTGTCCTGAATCTGCTTGGCAATGGTCGAAATGGCGTCGGTCAGCTCCTTTGAATCGGCAGCGCCGTAGTACTTCCCCTTGCCGGCGACGGCGATCTCCTTCAAGGCCGCGTTTTCCTCGGGCTTCACCCCGAAGCCCACGACGTTGACGCCGAAGCTGACGTTCAGCTTTGCTACCAGCGCGGCGGCCTCGGCGGCTGGATCGCCCTTGCACGATTCAATGCCGTCGGTGACGAGCACGAGCCCGCACATGGACTTGTTCTTGGCCAATTCCTCGCCCGCGGTCCGCAGCGACAGCGCGATCGGCGTCGCCCCGGTCGGTTTCAGTGCGGCGATCGTCGTCACGAGCGCGGTCCGGCCTGCCTCGTCGAGCGGTGCCAGCGGGCGAACGACCTTGACGGCCTGGCAGTTCCGTGGATCCTCGGCGCCGCCATAGACTTCGTGGCCATAGATGACGAACGTCACGTTGAGGCCGGCGGGAATCTTGCCCACCAGGTCGGTCAGCACGCGTTTGGCGGCGGTCATTTTGGTTTCGCCGCCGGTCGTCGCCTGGCTCATGCTGCCGGAGCAATCCAGGATCAGAGCCAGGTCCGTCACGTCGCCGCCGGCTGACGCGGCCCGTACGCCGGTCAGCGCCTCCAGGATCTTGGGCGTGGCTCCGGCCTTCTTGAGCGCTTCGGTCTGCGCGGCGTCGAGCGTGAAGACCGTCGGCGATTTGGCCAGCCGCTTGAGAACGGACTCTTCATCGAGCCCCAGCCCGAGCAACTGCAGGACCTGGTCGTAGGTAATTGCCGAGGCGGCGGACGTCGGCTGGCTGTTGGCCTGGGCGGCTGCTTGCAACGCCTTGACAACTGCCTCCGAAGCGCCCGCGGACTTCAGTTTCTGCACTGCGGCGTCGGTGAGGTCGAACGCCAGACCGCCCTTCTTGATCCGCGCGACGATCGTCTCGTCGTCGAGGCCCAGGCCCAACAGCGAGGCCAGATCGGCTTCACCTAGTGGCTTGACCGGCGCCGGCGCCTGGCCGAGTGCCCCCGCGACAAGAGCCCCTGCGATCAACCACAACGACAATAGCGCCCGAGCGTTCATGATCGGCCTCCTGGAAAACCCGCTGACCAGAACTGGGCGACAGGACCGGCCGCTTGTCACGAATTTCTTTGGCGGGCGGCAAGCCACCGTGCTAGGGCGGCCCAGCCAGTGGCAATCGAGATTGACTTGCCGCAAAAACCCGTCACAATGCCCCTCGTTCGGCTGAAGCAGCCGCGGGATCGGCTGCCGCTTCGCCCGAAGAAACCCAAGCCTTGCATTCGGGAGTCATCGGCATGAATGGCAAAGGAATAGGCGGATTGGTGGTCTTCATCGGCATCATCGTGCTGCTGAACGTCCTCAGTTATTTGTTTAACTGGGGATGGTTTTTCTATTAATCGTGGCGCCAGCGGCCGAATCGGGCGACGTTTCTGCTCCAGCGTGGGCCGGCGATACGGAAGCGTGGGCTAATCGGGCGTTTGCGGTTTCGGCGTTGATCGCGGCCGTCATGCGCTGCTGGCATGCCGGGGCGGGGGAGTTCTGGCTGCCGGCGGTGATCGGCGTGGCGGCGATCAACGGTTTGGTTGCCGTGCTCTTTTTCGCCCGGCGTCCGGTGGTGTCGCTGGGCGCGCCCTGGCAACTGGCTTCGTGCCTGCCGTCGATGATCGGTTCTGGCCTGGCCCTCCGACTTGCACCTGGGCTGACAAGCTGGCCGTATTGGGCCCATGGCCTGTTTGCAGCCGGAGCGCTGCTCACGCTCGTCGCGCTGGCCTGGCTGGGCCGATCGTTCGGCGTCATGCCCGCCCTGCGGCAAACGGTGCAGGCCGGCCCGTACGCCCTCGTGCGGCATCCGGCGTACCTCGGCGAATTGATCATGACGCTGGCCTGCTTTCTCGCCGGGCCTGGTTGGCTCGCTGCCAGCGCCTGGGTGCTGCTCGTGCCCGGGGTCGCGTGGCGAATATGGGCCGAAGAAACCCTCCTTTCCGCCGATCCTCACTATCAGGCTTATCAGCAGCAAGTCCGCTCGCGGTTGATTCCCGGCGTGTGGTAAGTAGACCTCACGCTCCGCGTGAGGACGGTCCGCTTGCGGAGCAAGCGGACCGCGCGGCCTGGGCAAACTTGACTCCGAGGCCAGCCGCTGCGACACTGAAGCCAACTCCTTCTCAGGGGCGCTGGTTTGAGAAGAGGTGTTTCATGTCGCGCGCGTGCTGGGTGTCGATCTGCGGCGCGTTGTTACTTCCACTGAGCTCCTGGGCGGCCGATCCTGCCGCGGAGGTGGCGGCGAAGCTCGCCGCCGGTGAATTCGGCCCGGCGATCGCCGCGGCCGCCGGTGCGCCGAATG
>DASRJB010000208.1:0-9485 GCA_035649715.1 Pirellulaceae bacterium | reverse complement strand
GGACCTGCCCCGATGCCTCTGCCTCCGACTCCCGATCCGTTCGGCGATCGCCGCAAGAGTCTGGAAGAACAGTTCTTCAAGGACAAAGACCGCCAGCTCATCGAGAAGATGCGCGGCGAGTTGACGGCGCTCGAGGAAAGGAAGCAACTGGCGCACGTCTCGGGCATCGTCGAAGAGCGGGTGCTGGAGAATCTGGTGAAGGCCGGCGTCAAGGCCGAAACGCTGGCGGCCGTGAGCTTGATCCCGATCGTGGAAGTCGCCTGGGCGGACGGCTCCATTTCGCCCGAAGAACGCGACGCCGTGCTGAACGCGGCCGCAGCCCAGGGCGTGAAGCCCGATACGGCGGCCTACGAAATGCTCAGGACCTGGCTCAAGACCAGGCCCGATAAGCACGTCATCGCGGCCTGGAAGGATTACGTGAAAGAGGCGTCGAAGCTGATGCCCAAAGATACGGTCGCCGCGATGAAGAAGGCGATGATCGACCGGGCCACCCGCGTCGCCGAAGCCGCCGGCGGATTTTTGGGCATGGCGACCATCTCGCAGTCCGAGCGGAAAACGATCGACGAATTCGCCAAAGCCTTCGACGGCTAACCCCCGGGCCGCTGGCCGCGCAATCGTCATAACCGGCGCAACTTACCGCGCGCAGCCTGCGAGCAACGCTCCACGTTGCCTCTTCGCCACAAGTTGCCAAAACGCATGCTACGTTTGCGGGGGCGAGCGCGCCCAAGTGCTTGCCGCCATCGTCTCATGCCCTCGGTCAATTCCTACACGCGCTGCGGTTTGCTGCTGATATGCGGCTGGCTCGCCGGCTGCGCCCACATCCGGATCCCGGCCATTGACCCGAGCGGCGAGCGGCTGTTCTCTGGCACCACGACCTTCGAGTCGCACGGACTGTTCCATCACCATCGCCACGCACAGCCGCCGGCCGTGGCCACAACGCCGCCCGTGCTGCCGCCCCAGCCGGTGGTGGCAGCACCTCCGTGTAATCCTCCGCTCGCCGCGGCGCCTCCCCCACCGGTTATTGCCGTGCCCGTTGCGCCTGCTGTGCCGATCGTCCCCGTCGCCTGCGGCCCGCAGCAAACCGTCATTCCCAGTCCGCCGAAGGCGGCCGGGCCGATCTGTGCGCATCCGGCGAGTTATCGCGGACCAGAGTTGCAAGTCACGCCCACGCGGATCGTCGCGCCGGTCAACAGCGAGGTGATTCTCGCGGCTGGCGTCTCCGCACCCGACGGTTATTACGTGATGCGGCAGCCGCTGGAGTGGATGCTGGCCCAGGACGGCGTGGGGCAATTCGTGGCGGTCGGCCACGAGAGCCCGCACAACCTGTCGTTCCTGCTCCGCGATTCGCCGCAGAAAGTGGCGACCAACTACGCCCGGGCGCACACGTCGACAATTTCGCAGACCATCGATCGCGGCACGCCGTCGCCGGGCGACGACGTCTATCTGCAGAAGGGCCAGGCTTGGATCACCGTCACCTCGCCGACGGAAGGCACGAGCCACGTCGTCGTGTGGGCCCCGAAAGAACACAACTGGGAACGCCGCAAGGCCACCGCGACGATCTTCTGGATCGACGCCGCCTGGCGCTATCCGCCGTGTGCGGTCGCCCGCGCCGGCGCGGGCCGCGGCGTGGCTCTGACGACCGTCGTCACGCGCTCCAGCGGCGAGCCGCTGCCCGGCTGGCGCGTGCGATACACCGTGCTGGAGGGCCCGCCGGCCGTCTTCTCAGCCCGCCGCAACACCGAGGAAATCGCGATCACCGACGGCGCGGGCCGGGCAACTGTGCAGTTGCTGCCGGGATCGCAGGAGCCGGGCATCACCACGATCGGCGTACAGGTCATCCGCCCCGCGAGCGGCCGCGGCGACTTGCCGGAGATGGTAGTCGGGCAGGGCACGACCACGGTGCAGTGGACGACGCCCGGTCTGTCGGTGCAGGCAGTCGGCGCCAGCAGCGTCGCGGCTGACGGCGCGATCGGCTATCGCGTGCAGGTCGCAAATGGCGGCGACCTTGTCACTCGCGGCGTCACGCTGAGCTACGAGCCGCCGCCGGGCATCGCCGTGCTCAACAGCTCGCCGCCCGCCCAGGCTTTCGGCCAGCGCCTGCAGTGGCGGCTGGGCGACTTGCAGCCGGGCACGGCCATTGCCGTCGAGCTGAGTTGCCGGGCGGCGGTCAGCGCCGCGGTCCGCAGCACGTTCCGCGCGGCGAGCACCGACGGCTTGACCGCCGAGGGCACGGCGACGACCGAAGTCTTCGCCAATGCCATCTCCGTGAGGATGACCGGCCCCGACACCGCGCCGGTCGGCTCCGAGGTCAAGTTCCTGATCGATGTGACCAACACCGGGCAAACGGCGCTTACCAACCTGGTGGCGAGCGACACGTTCGAGCCCGGCCTGGCCGAGCGGGGCGGCGCTCAGAGCCCCGCCGTGCGGCCGATTCCGCAGCCGCTGGCCCCCGGCGAGACGTATAGCTTCGCCCTCACGTTCATCGTCACGCAGGCCGGCCGCTGGAGTCATCGGCTCGACGCATCGGCCGACGGCGGTCACCGCGGCTCGGCCCGCTCGTTCGTAATCGGCACGCAGCCGGTGATCGCGCCGGGCCCGGCCGCGCCGCCCTCCACGGCTGCCACTCCCGCGCCGCGGCCGATTCCGCCAGCCGCAACGGCGCCGCCTACGCTGGGCGGGCTGAAAGTCACGGCCTCGCTGCTGGCCAATCCGATCCGCCAAGGCGCGACGACCACCTGCGACATCAACATCACGAACGATCGCAGCATCCCGGATCAGGACTTGACGCTCAGCGTGCAGCTTATCGGCGATGGCGTGGCGCTTACGCGGACGCCGGTCAAGGGAGGAGTAACAGCCTCGGCCCGAGTCGGCGCTAATTCCATCGAGTTCATGCCGCTCCGTGAAATTCGGGCCGGCGAAGTCCTTGCGCCCTACCGCCTCGAAGTGCAGGGGGTCAAGGCCGGACGCCACAAGATCCGCGTCACGGTCACCAGCAGCCGCTCGCCCGCGGGCGTCACGGCTGAGGCGGAGCTGACGGTTCTCGCGCCGTAGCCGAATTCGGCTACACTAGCTGCATGGCCGCGACGATTCCGCCGCTGACCGCCCGCCCTGCCTGGAAGCTCTTGGGCACGCACTGCCAGCAGCTGAAGCCGGTGCACCTGCGGAAGCTGTTCGCCGACGATCCCGGCCGCGGGACGCGGCTAGCGCTGGATGCGGCCGGCATCTATTTCGACTACAGCAAGAATCGCATCACCGACGAGACATTGAAGCTGCTCGTGCAGCTTGCCGGCGAGTCGAACCTTCGTGGGCGAATCGACGCCATGTTCGCCGGTGAGCGGATCAACACGACCGAGGACCGCGCGGTCCTGCATGTCGCCTTACGAGCTCCCGAGGGAGCGACCTTCGTCGATGCCGGCGAAAAGTCGCCCGAGAATGTGGTGCCGCAGGTTCACGCCATGCTCGACAAGATGGCAAAATTCGCCGACGAGATCCGCAAGGGCGACTATCTAGGCCACACGGGCCGGCCGATCAAGAACATCATCAATATCGGCATCGGCGGATCGGATCTCGGTCCCGTGATGGCGTTTGAGGCGCTGCGGCCCTTCAGTCAGCGAAATCTCACCTGCCGCTTCGTCTCGAATATCGACGCGACGGACCTCGTGGAGGCGACGGACGACCTGGATCCGGCGGAGACGCTGTTCATCGTCGCGTCAAAGACGTTCACGACCCAGGAAACACTGGCCAACGCCCGTACGGCCCGCAACTGGTGCCTGGCGAAGCTGAAGGACGAGGCCGCGATCGGCCGGCATTTCGTCGCCGTCTCGGCGAACGCCGCAGCCGTCAAGGAATTTAACATCCAGACCAGGTTCGACCTCTGGGACTGGGTCGGCGGGCGGTACTCGCTCGATTCGGCTATCGGACTGTCGCTGATGATTGCGATCGGGCCGCAGCGCTTTCGCGAGATGCTCGCCGGCTTTCACGAGCTGGACGAGCACTTCCGCACTGCGCCCTTCGAGCAGAACCTGCCGGTGCTGCACGGCCTACTGACGCTCTGGAACACGAACTTCCTCGGCGCGACCTCCGTCGCCATCTTGCCCTACGATCAGTACCTCAGGCGGCTGCCCGCGTACCTCCAGCAGCTCACGATGGAGAGCAACGGCAAGTCTGTGACGTTCGAAGGGCAGCGCGTGGCCTACGACACCAGCCCGATCTACTGGGGTGAGCCGGGAACCAACGGCCAGCACTCCTTCTACCAGCTCATCCATCAGGGCACGCGGCTGGTTACCTGCGACTTCATTGGTTGCTGCCTGTCGCACAACCCGCGCGGCGACCACCACGATCTGCTGATGGCCAACGTTTTCGCTCAGGCCGAGGCCCTGGCCTTCGGCAAGACGGCCGACGAATTGCGGGCCGAGAATGTCCCCCCGGCGCTCGTCGCACATCGCACGTTCGAAGGCAATCGCCCGTCAAACGTCCTGCTGCTCGACCGCCTGACGCCGGCCGCGCTGGGCAAGCTGATCGCGTTCTACGAGCACAGCGTGTTCGTTCAGGGCGCGATCTGGAACATCAACTCGTTCGACCAGATGGGCGTCGAGCTGGGCAAGGCCCTCGCCAGGCGGATCGCCCCGGAATTGTCGAGCCCGGACGCGAAGCTCGCCCACGACAGCTCGACCAATGCCCTGATCGCCCGCTATCGCGCCCGGCGATCGGCCGCTGCGGAGGCCAGCCGTGGCTAACCTCATCAAGATCGCCCCGTCGATTCTGGCGGCCGACTTTGCGCGGCTCGGCGAGCAGGTCGCCGAGGCGGAAGCGGCAGGCGCGGACCGCATCCACATCGACGTCATGGACGGGCACTTCGTGCCGAACATCTCGATCGGCGTGCCGGTCGTCAAGTCGCTGCGCCGCGTGACGCAGCTTCCGCTCGAAACGCACCTGATGATCGAAGAGCCCGACCGCTATCTGGAGGCGTTCGCAAACGCCGGCTCGGACACGCTGATCGTTCACTGGGAGGGCAATGCCAACCTGCACCGCACGGTGCAGGAGATCCACCGCCTGGGCAAGCGGGCCGGTGTCGCCATCAACCCCGCGACGCCCGCGACAGTGCTTGACGAGATCTTGCCGGATCTCGACCTGGTGCTCGTGATGACGGTCAATCCTGGCTTCGGCGGCCAGGAGTTCATCACGGGCACGCTGCCCAAGATCGCGCAGGTCCAGCAAATGATCGAGGCCGCCGGCCGCGACTGCGAATTGGAAATCGACGGTGGCGTCGATCCGCAATCCGCGCCGCGCGGCGTCGCCGCGGGCGCGAACGTCCTCGTCGCCGGCTCCTCGATCTTCGGCGGCAAGCTCACCGTGGCGGCGGCGATGGAGCGGCTGCGGCAGAGCTGCGGCGCTTGACGATCTGCTGCTTCGGCCGAAAGTCTTCCCAAATCTCGTCGAACACCGTGCTCGGCTCGCCGGTGAGCTTCTGGTAATGCCGGGCCTCCGCCATATACAGGCTCAGCGTGCAACCGGCAACGATCGACACGGCAATGAACATGGAGAGGCAAGCCAGCATCAGCCAGCTTGCCAGCGTCTCTGAATTTGGCATCGTTGACCTTCCTTGGCCCGCTAGCGCGTGAGAAACGCAAAGCCGGTGCCAAAACGCGGGGGATCGGGCGGCGTCGTTTGCTCCAACGACTTACGACGCAAAGTTTGCAGCAGCCGCATGAACGCCGCGCGCAGAATGGGCGAACCTTGCCCGCGAATTGGGCGAGTTCGGGTCGTGCTGAGGCAATTGAATAATTACTAAATAACTATTTTTCAAAGAAGTTCCGCGGCGGCGGCCATTCCTGGCATTCTGCCGCGTGGCGGAACATAATCTCCCCAGCCTCGCCGCGGAATGCTCGTCTTCCCCGCACGGCGCTGGTCGCAGCCGTGAATTCCGCCGCCCTTCTCTACACAGCCATGCGCGTACTTCTTCTGCTTGCCGCCACTGTTGTTTTCGTCAACCTGGTTGCTCCCGCCCTGGCCCAAGCGCCGCGCGAGCGCGTGAACGCCGAGATGGTCGCCAAGATCAAAGAAGAAGGCATGCAGCGGTCGAAGGTCATGGAGTCCATCAGCTTCCTGACCGACGTGCACGGGCCGCGGCTGACGGGCTCGCCGATCACGCGGCGGGCCGGCGATTGGGCCAAGGGACGGCTGACCGAGTGGGGACTCGAAAACGCCCGCCTGGAATCGTGGGGTACGTTTGGCCGCGGCTGGACGCTCGAGGGCTTCACCGCCAACCTTGTCGAGCCGGACTTTTATCCGCTGATTGCGTTTCCTAAAGCCTGGTCGCCGAGCATGCCTACTGCGGTCCGGGGGACGCCGATCTATTTCGACGCCAAGACCGAGAAGGACCTCGACAGCTTTCGCGGCAAGCTGCACCGCGCGATCGTGCTCATCAGCCCGCCGCGGGAGGTGAAGGCCCAGTTCGAGCCGCAGGCCGCGCGGCAATCCGACGAACGATTGCTGGCCCTGGCCAACTCGGACGGCTCGGCCACTGGATTTCGCGGCCGCGGCGGTCCGGGAGCTCCAGGCGGATTGCCAATTCCGGGCGGCAATCCTTCTGCTGCCAGCGGCGCGCGAGGCAGCTCCGGCGGTCAGCCGCCGATGGCGCCGGGCGGCAGTTCGGCGGCCAGCCAGCGATCGAGCCAGCAGGTTCAGCAGAAGAAGTGGGACATGATCTATGACGAGGGGGCGGCGGTCGTGCTGGAGCCGGGCCGCGGCGACGGCGGAACGATGTTTGTGGCTTCCGCCACGATGCCCTCGCGGGCCGCGGGCGCCGATCGCGGCCAGCCGAACACGAATCCGTTCAGCCGCGGGCCGCGGCCGTGGGCGGTCGATGCCCCGCCGATCGTGCCGCAGGTGGTCCTCGCGGTCGAGCACTACAACCGCCTGGTGCGGATGATCGAGAAAGGCAGCCCGGTCGAAGTGGAGATCGACCTGGCCAGCCGCTATCACACCGACGATCCGACGAGCTTCAACGTCCTGGCCGAGATTCCGGGCAGCGACCTGAAGGACGAGGTTGTGATGCTCGGCGGCCATTTTGATTCGTGGCATTCGGGCACCGGGGCGACCGACAATGCCGTCGGCTGCGGCGTGGCCCTGGAAGCCGTCCGCATTTTGCAGGCGATCGGTGCAAAGCCCCGGCGGACGATCCGCATCGCCCTCTGGACCGGCGAGGAGCAGGGCCTGCTCGGCTCGCAGGCCTACGTCGCCCAGCACTTTGGCCGCCGCGTCGGCGGCGGCTTTGGCACCCGCGGCGGTGGACCGCGTGGAGGCGGCGGTGGCGGCGGCGACGGGCAGCCCGGCGGCGGCGGGCAGCGCGGCGGAGGCGGCCCTCCGGCGCGGTACGAGTTGAAGCCGGCCCACGAGAAGTTCTGCGGCTACTTCAACCTCGACAACGGTACGGGCAAGATTCGCGGCGTCTATCTGCAGGGCAACGAAGCCGTGCGGCCCATCTTCCGCAGCTGGCTCTCGCCGTTCCTCGAGATGGGCGCTTCGACGATCACGCAGAACAACACCGGCGGCACCGACCACCTGTCGTTCGACGGCGTCGGCCTGCCCGGCTTTCAGTTCATCCAGGACCCGCTGGAATACGACACCCGCACGCACCACTCCAGCATGGACGTCTTCGAGCGGATTCAGGAGGACGACGTGAAGCAGGCCTCAATCATCATGGCCTCCTTCGTCTATCACGCCGCCATGCGCGACGAGAAGCTGCCCCGCAAGCCGCTCGTCGGCGAGATCGTCAAGGCGGAAAGCGAGAAGAAGGCGGAGGAGAAGAAAACCGAGGAGTCGAAATAGGAGCCGTCCGATGCGCGCATTCTTGCCTGTGGTACTGCTGGCTTTTTGCATGGCGGCAATGGCTCAGGATCCACCCGAGCCGGGAGCGAGCGGGAACGCCGACAACGTGCCGTTCATCGGCAAGAGCGACCCGCAGGGCAACCCCGTGCGGCTGGCGAAGTCCACCGGGCACGTCTCGAACTACACCGAGGAGAAGGTCCCCGCGTACAAGCTGCCCGATCCGCTGGTAATGGCCAGCGGCAAGCGCGTCGAGACTGCCGAGGCCTGGTGGAAGGAGCGCCGGCCGGAAATTCTCAAGTTCTACGAGACCGAGATTTACGGCCGCATTCCGGAGAATGCCCCGCGTGTGGCCTGGGAGGTGATCGAGTCGGGGACGAGCGTCCGCGACGGCGCTGCCACGCTGAAGCGCGTCGTCGGCCGCATGGGTGACAAAGCCGACGGGCCTAAGATGAACCTCACGGTCTATACGCCGGCCAAGGCGACCGGGCCGACGCCGCTGCTGCTCAGCCTTACGTTCAGCTTCGGCGGGGCTCGAGGCGGCGGACCGGGTAAAGCCATTCCGCCCAAGACCAAGACGCCCGGTCCTGGCTTCGATTCCATCGGCGAAGTGCTCAGCCGCGGCTGGAGCTTTGCTTCGCTCGGCTATACCGACATTCAGCCCGACCAGCCGGGGCGGTGGACGCAAGGCGTCATCGGCCTGACGCTCAAAGAGGGCCAGACGCAGCCAGCGCCGGACGAGTGGGGCACGATCAGCGCCTGGGCCTGGGGCATCAGCCGTTCGATCGACTATTTCGAGACCGACAAGTCCGTCAACGCGAAGCAAATCGCGATCACCGGCGCTTCGCGGCTGGGCAAGACGGTGATCTGGGCGAGTGCCCGCGACGAGCGGGTGGCGGCCGTGTTCAGCGTGGTGCCGGGCGAGATGGGTGCGTCGCTGATCCGCCGCGACTGGGGCGAGACGCTCGACGACATGGCCCAGAATTTTGGCTACCAGTTCTCCGGCAATCTGCAGAAGTGGGTCGGCCGCTGGAATGAGCTGCCCGTCGATCAGCACATGCTCCTCGCCCTCAGCGCGCCGCGGCCCGTCTACGTCAACGGCGGCCTGAGCGATCAATGGAGCGACCCCAAGGGCGAATTCCTCGCCCTCGCCGCCGCCGGCCCCGTCTATAAGCTGCTCGGCAAACCCGATCTCGGCGCGACCGAATTGCCGTCGCTCGATCAGCCGATCACCACCGGCACCCTCGCGTTCCACTACCACAGCCGCGGCCACACCGTCGTTCCCGCCGACTGGACATCCTTCCTCGACTTCGCCCAGCGGCACTTTGCGGCTGGCAAGAATTAGAAACTCGCTGCACGGGAATTCACTGCGGCTGCAATTGCGAGTTCGCTTGTGCTTTCAGCCGCACGACGATATCGGGTTCGTTGAGGCGCGAGCTTTCGGAGCCGCGGTCATCTTTGCCATCGACGCCCACGCTGTAAATCGCCAGGCTCTTCTCGTCGGCG
Organism: Pirellulaceae bacterium; assembly: GCA_035649715.1. Taxonomy (GTDB): domain Bacteria; phylum Planctomycetota; class Planctomycetia; order Pirellulales; family Pirellulaceae; genus CAYLLN01. The sequence goes on along the minus strand of DASRJB010000208.1, from coordinate 152 downwards.
ATCAACTTCAAGAAACCCCTTGTGAAGGGGTCTCGTGGCACATCCGCCTGAAACTCAGGGACGAGTGCCTCCAGCTGCGACGGCTGTTTGCCGGTTCTCAGGCGAAAACGCTCCGCGGCGATCGCAGCCAAGACGGCATCTCGACGAGCCAA
>DASRJB010000207.1:0-10275 GCA_035649715.1 Pirellulaceae bacterium | reverse complement strand
CGACGATCCTGCACCTCGTCGGCCTCGACCACGAAGCGCTGACCTATCACTACAATGGCCGCGACATGAATCTGACCGACGTCCACGGGCACGTCATCCGGGAAGTGCTGGCCTAGTCGCCGTGCGGGACGTTGAGCATGCAAGTGCCACTGGTCTTGATTGACGAGCGCCGGCGCGATGAGTATTTCCGGACAGGCTATGCGCCGCTAGCGCCTGGCGAGAGCATCGCAGAGCATAAGCGCGAGTGGCGAACTTTTGTAAGTCTGCTCGACATCGCCTTGTCCCAGCGCTGGACGCAGGGAATTGGTGAAGGGGATTTCTTCCTGGATCTCGACGTCGTCGCGGATCGTTTCGTTTGCGTTGAGGTATCCGCTGAGGAGATGTTGTGCCCCGCCCTGTTAAGGTGCGTCCACAATCTCGTGGCGGCGTTTCCTAGAGCCTACTCGGTCGATATTTGCGACAGTTGGGGCTACCTGAAAACCAAGGATCGGGCTGACTATCCGCATTTCAATGTTTTTGTCGAGCGGGAACAGATCCTGGTTTTCACCGAGTCGGCTGAATTGCTCGGGAAGCTCGGTCTGTCGGGTTCGGCAGTCTATTTCCCGCCCACGGAATAGAGGTGGGAGATCGTCCGCACGTACATCCGGCCGCCGGCGATGGCGGGCGTGCTGCGGCATTCCTCCTTCAGCTCGGTGCGGCCGAGCTCTTTGAAGGTCGAGTCGGCGGCGAGGCAGACCATGGTGCCCTGGATATCGATGCAGAACACCTTGTCCCCGGCCCGCACGGGCGAGGCGAAGAACATGCCGGCCACACGGGGCTTCGACCAGACCACCTTTCCGTCGGCGATGTTGATGCAAGTCACATGGCCTTGGCGATCCTCAAACAGAAAGAGCAAATCGCCCTTCGCCACCGGCGTCGGCACGTAGGGCGCGTCGCGGCGGATTTCGTACTCCACCTTCGGCTCGGCGCCCGGCCGCAAGGCGACGACATAATGTCCGCCGGCGCCTTTGCCCGTCGAGCCGAAAATCAGGCCGCCCAGCGGCAGCGGCGAGCTGACCGTCCGCATCGTGAAGACCGGCAGCGACCAGTTCTGGTTGCCGGTTTTGGGATCGAGGGCAAAAATGCCCTCGGCCTGCGTGCAGCAGAGCAGCTCGTCCTGCCCGGCTTCGTTCTTGCGGACGCAGGGCACCGAGTACGACGCTGACTGGATTGTCCGCTCTCTGCGCCAGCGAATTCTGCCCGTGTCGCGCTCGACGGCGACGATGAAGCTCTCCTTGGGCAGCCGCGGGTCGGTGCCCATGCTATCTTCCTGCGAGCAGTTCACGACAACGAGGTTGTCATAGAGCATCGGCGAGCTGCCGAAGCCGTGCTGGCTAACCCAGGGTCCGAGATTCACCGTCCACTTCTCGTTGCCGGCGTGGTCCAGGGCCATCAGCCGGGTGAACTCCGGATCCGACCAGGCGACGTAAATCTGGTTGGCGTCGCAGGCCGGCGTCGAGGAGGCAAAGCTGCTGTTGGCATGCAGGTGGTGCTTTACGCCGGGATAGGTCCGCTTCCAGATTTCCTTGCCGTCGGCGGCATTGATGCACAGCACGTACCGCTCGGCGCTTATCGGGTCGGCGCTGAGCAAGAAGATCTTCTCGCCCCACAGCACGGGCGAGCTGTGCCCCTTCCCGGGCAGCGTGATCTTCCAGTTCTGGGTCTTCTCGGTCCAGCTGGCCGGGATCGTAGTCGCCTCGCTTTCGCCCATGCCGTTAGGTCCGCGAAAGCGACTCCATTCCTGGGCGGCGGCCGGAGCCGAAATGAGTGCCAGAGCCAGGCAAACGAGCGACAAACGGGGCATGGGCAGGACCCTCACCAGGCGGGAGAACGGGCGGGTGGACCGAACGGTTTGATCGTAACCCAGGCTTCCGGGCGAGGCAACCTTCTGCCGACGCTGCCGGTGGCCGGAGCCGGCGGAGAGAAGGAGCAAGAGGAAGAGTACGATTAGGAAGGGGATTAAGAGCAGGATTAGGATTAAGATTAGGACGCTGCTACGCGATCGTAATCTCGCTCATCCTAATCTTAATCCTCTGCCTGCCCGCTTAGTCCCCCGGCTCTTCGAGATACATGTAGCCGTTGAGGGCTTCTTCGTAGAACTTGAGGAAGCGGCCGGCTTCCTGGTGGGAGAGGCGGTTTTCGCGGACGGCGGTTTCGACGCTGGTCTGCAGGCGGGTGATGAGGTCGCTGGGCTCGAACTCGACGTAGTCCAGCACTTCGCGGACGGTATCGCCCTTGACCATGGCCTCGATGACGACCTCGCCGGTGGCGCTGAGATCGACGTGCACCGTGTTGGTGTCGCCGAACAGGTTGTGCAAGTCGCCGAGAATTTCCTGATAGGCCCCGATCAGGAACGCGGACAGGTAGTACGGCTGCCCGTTGTAGGGATGCAGCCGCAGCGTGCGCTTGACGTCGCGGCGATCGATGAACTGGTCGATCTTGCCGTCGCTGTCGCAGGTGATGTCGCCCAGCACGGCGGGCCGCGTGGGCCGCTCGTTCAGCCGGTGGATCGGCATCACGGGAAAGAGCTGCTTGATGGCCCAACTGTCGGGCATCGACTGGAACAGCGAGAAGTTGCAGAAGTACGTGTCGGAGAGGAGCGAGTCGAGGCCCTCCAGCTCTTCCGGGACGAAGTCGAGCTGCTCGGTCAGACGCTTGATCTTGCGGCAGATGGCCCAGAACAGATTCTCGGCGAGGGCCCGCTGGTCGAGCGAGAGATAGCCCGTGGAGAAGAGCGTCATGGCGACGTCCATTGCCTGCTGGGCGTCGTGATAGCTCTCCAGGATATTGCGGGCCGTGACGTTTTTGAACGACTCGACCAGGTCGTGCAGCGGCTGCTCGGAATCGGTCGGAATGTCGAGCAGGTTCTCGTCGCCGTTGCCCTGGCCGGAGACGCCGAGCGTGCCGAAGACGAGGCAACTGTGGTAGGCGGCGACGGCCCGGCCGCTCTCGCTGATGATCGTGGGGTGCTTGACCGCGGCCTCTTCGCAGACGGCCTGCACGTGGTGCATCACGTCGGCGGCGTATTCGGGGAGCGAATAATTGACGCTCGATTCGAAGTTGGTCTGCGAGCCGTCGTAATCGACGCCCAGGCCGCCGCCGATGTCGAGATATTCGAGCCCCGCGCCGCGCTTCGCCAGGTCGGCATAGGCCCGCGCGGCCTCAGTCACCGCGGTCTTCACGTGGCGGATGTTCGTGATCTGGCTGCCCAGGTGAAAGTGCAGCAGCTTGAAGCAGTCGAGCATGTCGCGGCTCTTCAGCTCCTCGACCGCGTGCAGGATTTCGCTGACGGTCAGGCCGAACTTGCTCCGCCAGCCGCCGGACGATTGCCAGCGGCCGCTGCCGCGGGCGGCGAGCTTGATCCGCATGCCGATCTGCGGGCGGACGCCGACCTTCTCGGCATATTTGAGGATCAGCCCCAGCTCGGTGTATTTCTCGACGACCGGAATGACCTTGCGGCCCATCTTCTGGGCCAGCATCGCCATCTCGATGAACTCGGCGTCCTTGAAGCCGTTGCAGATGATCGGCGTGTCGGCGTCGGTCATCGCCACGGTGGCGAGCATTTCGGGCTTGCTGCCCGCTTCGAGGCCGAAGCCATAGGCCTTGCCGTGGGTGACAATCTGCTCGACGACGTGCCGCTGCTGGTTGACCTTGATCGGATAGACGCAGATGTAGCGGCCTTTGTAGTCGTGGTCCTTGATCGCCTGGGCGAAGGCGTCGTTGATCTCGCGGAGACGGTCCTTGAGGATGCCGTTGAACCGCAGCAGGATCGGCAGATCGAGGCCCCGCATCTGGAGCCGCTCGATCAGCTCGTGCATGTCGATGGCCAGGTTCGGGTCCTTGCTGGGATGGACCGCGAGATGTCCCTTGGCGTTGACGGAGAAGTAGCCCTTGCCCCACCGCGGCACGTCGTACAATTCGCTGGCGTCAGTCGTGGTCCAGCGTTCCACGGCGTCTTTAAGCATCTTGCGATGTTCCTGTGCCAGCGGCGGCAGGCAATCCGTAAAAACTCACCATTATACGGATGCTGGGCCCGCGACAAGGGAGAGTTTGCCGCTGAGCATTAATTTCTTTCTGCGCGCCGCCGCCGCGGGCTACCGTCCTCGCCCGCGCGGCATCGTGCTCGGCACGTGCAGTTCGGCCAGCATGTCGGCCAGTCCGTCGGCGTTGAGATCGAGCGGGAACAGCGGGTCGATGGCGCCATCGCCGTCGAAATCGACGGGCGTCATCGCATCCTGTTCGCCGTCTCGATTCAAATCGGCCTTCACCGACAGATTCCCGGCGGGGCGAATCAGGTCGGGCATACCGTCGCCGTCCAGGTCGGCGGGTGCCGCGGGCGCGGTGCGCGGGGGAGCGATCAGCGCAAATACGCCATCTCCGTTGAGGTCGGCCAGCGTGGCGAAGCTGAAAAAGAGCGGATCGGCCGTGCCGTCGCCGTTCAGGTCGAGCCCGCGGGCTTGTGGATCCTGCGTGCGGACGACAAAGGCTTGCGGCGACGACCCGGGTTTGCCCCGCTCGGCCTTTCCCTCCTTATAGACGACCTTGATCTTTTCGAATTGGAAGCTGATCGATTCCAGCGGGACGCTCTCCGCCGAACCGCCCAACTGGTAGCTCGTGATGAACGCGTTCTCGAGTTCGTATCGCAAATAAGCCTGCTGCTTGCCCCCCGTGGACTTCTCGAAATCGAGGACGACGTTGGGAAGATGTTCGCCAGTGGCCGCCTTCATAAACAGTACCGGCGACGCGCTGTCCACCAGCTTCGTCACGACGATCTCGCTGACCTTCGGCGCGCTAGCCGGGGCGGGCGGCTCAACGACCCAGCTGTAGGAGAGCACCTGAATCTCGTTCTTGTGGCCCTGGGCCTCCGACTCGCCATCGACACCAGGAATCTTGATAAAGGCAGCCAGCGGCAGGCGGTTCTCCAGCGCTTCCAGGCAGAGGCGACGCGGACGGGGAGCGATCGGGCGCGACATGACTTTATCTCCAGGCTTGAGGCGAGAAACTGGTCAGTCGAGCCGCCGTGCGCGGCCGCCGGCGGCCATGGAGCACCGATTGTATGCCGCAGCGGGAAGCACCGTCCAATACGGCGCGCGGCATGGTGGCGTTTCCCGCCGGATGTCTTGCTTCTTGGCTCACGGCGCGGCACAATTTGAACCGATAAAGGAGAGTTGATGCGGAGTGCCGATGCCCCGGCGTCGGCCACGTTCAGGAGTGCGCCATGCTGACGATTTTTGGCAGCCAGACCTACGGCGGATTCTGCGACAGAGCCAGCCGGCGGGATTTCCTCACGATCGGCGGCATGGCGCTGGGCGGCCTGGCGCTGTCGGACGCGCTGCGGGTTGAAGCAGCCCAGGGGTCGCGCTCGCACAAAGCGATCATCAACGTCTATCTCCCCGGCGGACCGCCCCACATCGACATGTGGGACCTCAAGCCGGATGCCCCGGCCGAGATTCGCGGCGAGTACCGGCCGATCGCGACCAACGTGCCGGGCATGGAAATCTGCGAGCTGTTCCCCAAGCTGGCCGCGATGGCCGACAAGTTCGCAATCATCCGCTCGATCGCCGACAGCGACGGCGACCACGCCGCCTATCAGTGCATGACCGGCCGCAAGCGCGGGCAGCAGCCGCCGCCCGGCGGCTGGCCGGCTGCGGGAGCGTGGATGAGCAAGCTGAAGGGGAATGTGAACCAGGCGGTGCCGGCCCACGCCAGCCTGATGTACCGCACGGGCGAGCCACGGTGGGGCGATCCCGGCGACGGCGGCTTCCTCGGCATGGGGCACGCGCCGTTCCGCCTCGTCGGCGGCAAAGACAACGGCATGAAGTCCGACAACATGGTTCTGCAGGGCGTGACGCTCGACCGCCTGCAAGACCGCAACGCCCTGCGGGCCAGCCTCGACCGATTCCGCCGCCAGGCCGACGCCAGCGGCTCGATGGACGGCCTCGACCAGTTCGCCCAGAAGGCCCTGGGCATCCTCACTTCCTCGAAGCTGGCCGAAGCGCTGGACCTGTCACTGGAAGATCCCAAGGTCGTCGAGAAGTATGGCGTCGATGATCCCAAGTTCGAGCGCGACGGCGCGCCGCGGATGGTGCGCAACTTCTGCATCGCCCGCCGCCTGGTTGAAGCGGGCGCACGCTACGTCTCGATGAACTTCATCCGCTGGGACTGGCACGGCGGCGACGGCATGAACTTCGTCAACTCCAAGCGAGACTTCCCGCTGCTCGACAGCGGCCTTTCGTCGCTGCTGACCGACCTCCACGAGCGCGGCCTCGATAAGGACGTTTCCGTCGTCGTCTGGGGCGAATTCGGCCGCACGCCGAAGATCAACAACGGCGCGGGCCGCGATCACTGGCCGCAGGTTTCGTGCGCGCTGCTCGCCTGCGGCGGCATGCGGACCGGACAGGTGATCGGCGCGACCAACCGCCTGGGCGAGCACGCCATCGAGCGGCCCGTCAGCTTCCAGGAAGTCTGGGCCACGCTGTACCACAACCTCGGACTCAACCTGCGGGCCATCCGCGAGTTCGACCTCCGCGGCCGCCCGCAATACCTGGTTGATGACGGCGTCGAACCACTGAAGGAAGTGATCTAAAGTAGCAGGCACACTCCGTGTGCCGTCATTCGAAAATCGATTATTCACTTGCCAACGACGGCACACGGAGTGTGCCTACTACCATGCTTACCCTCCTCGGCCCTAGGGCCTCCCGCCGGCACTGCGACGGCATCTCGCGTCGCGACATGCTCCGCATCGGCGCGATTGGCCTCGGCGGGCTGACGCTGCCGCAATTGCTCGCGCTCGAAAGCTCAGAGGCTGCGTCGAACGCCGGCGGCAAGCGCCACAAGTCGCTCATCATGATCTACTGCTGCGGCGGCCCGCCGCACCAGGACATGTACGAGATCAAGAACGACGCTCCGGTCGAAGTCCGCGGCGAGTTCAAGGCGATTCCCACCGCCGTGCCGGGCATCGAGATCTGCGAGCTGCTGCCGAACTTGGCGCGGATCATGGACAAGCTCGTCCCGATCCGCACCGTCGTCGGCTGCAAGGACGACCACGCCGGCTACCAGTGCTACACCGGCCATCTCAGCCAGAACGCCCCCGCCGGCGGCTGGCCGCATATCGGCAGCTCGTCGTCGCGATTGCAGGGGCCGGTCCTGCCCGGCGTACCGCCGTTCGTGAGCCTGTGCTATGTCACGCAGCACAAGCCCTACAACGAGCCGAGCGCGGGCTTCTTGGGCCTGGGCCACAACGCCTTTCGCCCGATGGGCGAAGGCAAGGACGATCTGGTGCTGCAGGGCATTACGGCTGACCGGCTGGGCGATCGCCAGGCGCTGCTCTCGTCGGTCGATAGGTTCCGCCGCGAATGGGACGGCAGCCGCACGATGGACGGCCTCGACACGTTCACGCAGCGGGCGATGGGCATTCTCACGTCGTCCGAGTTCTTCGCCGCGATGGACGTCTCGAAAGAAGACCAAAAGACCCGCGACCGCTATGGCTTCTACGACCCCAAGCGGCCGAAGGGGGATGGCGCGCCGCGCGTGCCGCAGAACCTGCTGCTGGCCCGCCGGTTGATCGAGGCGGGTGTCCGCGTGGTGACGATCAACTACAGCTTCTGGGACTGGCACGGTCAGAACTTCAAGAACGCCAAGGAAGAGCTGCCGATCTTCGACAAGGCGGTGAGCGCGCTGGTCGAGGATTTGCACGAGCGGGGCATGGCGGACGATTGCACGGTCATCGCCTGGGGCGAATTCGGCCGCACGCCGAAGATCAACAAGGACGCCGGCCGCGATCACTGGCCGCGGGTTTCATGCGCGCTCATGGCCGGCGGCGGCATGAAGACCGGCCAGGCCATCGGCACGACGACCCGCGATGGCGGCGAGCCCGCCGAGCGGCCCGTGACCTTCGAAGAGGTTCACGCCACGCTCTACCGCAACCTCGGCATCAACCTGAATTCCGCCCCGCGGCTTTTCGACTTCCGCGGCCGCCCACAGTACCTGGTCGATCCGAGCGTGAAGCCGATCCGCGAGCTGATCTAGATGCAGGCCGCGCAGAGCGCGCGAATCGCCGTAACCCTTGACAAAATCGGGCATTACGTTAGATTCGCCCGATGCTAATCGAGCGGTGCGCGCGGCCGCTGGTTTCCTGTCGCAGGTCTGGTTTTTCGCATGACGCCAGCTCCGACGATCGACTTGGGTCACGTCGCGCGCGATTTGCACTTGCCGCCGGAGCGCGTGCAGCGGACCGTCGAGCTGCTCGATGAAGGCAACACCGTCCCCTTCATCACCCGCTACCGCAAGGACGTGACGGGCGGCCTCGACGAAGAACAGATTCGCGAGATTCAGTTTCGCGTCGGCAAGATTCGCCAGCTCGCCGAGCGGAAGGCGACGATCCTCAAGACGATCGAGGCCCAAGGCAAGCTCACGCCCGAACTGGCTGAGCAAATCCAGCACGCGAACACTCCCAAGCGGCTGGAAGACTTGTACCTGCCCTTCAAGCCGAAGAAGCAGACGCTGGCCACGATCGCCCGCGAGCGCGGCCTCGAGCCGCTGGCGATCGAAATCTACGAAGCGCACGAATCGGCTAGCGACATGCAGGCCCGCGCGGCAACGTTCATTTCGGCCGAGAAGGAGCTGCACTCGGTCGCGGAAGTGCTCGCCGGCGTGGGCCATTTGATCGCCGAGCGGTTCAGCGAAAACGCCGAGCTCCGCGGCCGCCTGCGGCGGATTTTTGCGAGAAGCGGCAAGATCGTCTGCACGAAAGTGGAAACGCCGCCGGCAGCGCAGCAGGAATCAGGAATCGGGAGTCAGGAGCCAGTGGCCAGTGGCCAGGAGCCAGCCGCACGGGAGGGCGAGGCTCCCGCCGAGCCGCAGTCGGAAGCGGCGAGCCAGGAGCCAGGAGCCGGGAGCCAGGAGCCGGCGTCCTCGGCGTCGGGTGATGAGCAGGCTGTACTCAGTACTGAGTGCTCAGTACCAAGTACCGATTCAGCCGGCGAAGCCCCCGAGGCTGAATCGGCAGCGCCGACGACTGATGCGACAAACGCCGACGCCTTCGTCCCTCCGTCTCTCCCTACCCCCGTCTCTCCGTCCGACCCGCCAGCCGACGCCCCACCTGCAGCAACTCCCAACCCAGAGTCGCTCCCCACCGGCCGCCTCTTCGAGCCGCCTTCCGCGCCGGTCGCTGCGCCGCTGGCCGCCGTGCTGCTGAAGAAGAAAAAGAAGAAAAAAAAGAAGGTCATCGGCGAGCACGCCTTCAAAGACTACTACAGCTACACGGAGCCGCTGGGCCGCGTGCCGCCGCACCGTGTGCTGGCGATCAACCGCGGCGAGCGAGCGCACGCGATTCGCGTGAAGATCGAGGCCGACGAAGAGGCCCTCTTCCGCGAAGCCGACGAGTTTCTCGTCTGGCCGAAGAATCCGCACGCCGAGTTCATCCGCAACTGCGTTCGAGATTCGCTCACCCGGCTGATCATCCCCAGCCTGGAGCGCGAACTCCGCCGCGAGATGACCGAGCGGGCCGAAGAGCACGCCGTCGAGGTCTTCATCCGCAACCTGCGGAAGCTGCTCTTGCAGCCGCCGACCCGCGGCCGCCGCGTGCTGGCGATCGACCCGGGCTTCAAGAGCGGCAGCAAGATGGCGGCCCTCGACGAGTTCGGCAACGTGCTGGGCCACGGCATGATCTTCGTGATCGGCAAGGACGAAGAGAAGCGCAAGAAGGCCCGCACCCGCCTGGCCGACCTGGTCAAACAGCACAACGTCTCGGTGATCGCCATCGGCAACGGCACGGGCTGCCGCGAGACGGAGCAGCTCGTCGCCGACACGCTGGCCGAGGAGTTGCAGGGGCAAGACGTCGCCTACGTCGTCGTGAACGAGGCGGGCGCGAGCATCTATTCGACCAGCCCGCTGGGCCGCGAAGAGCTGCCGCAATACGACGCCCTGCAGCGGGGAGCGATCTCGATCGGCCGCCGGCTGCTCGACCCGCTCTCGGAGATGGTGAAGATTCACCCGGCGAATCTGGGCGTCGGCCTCTATCAGCACGACATCAAGGCCAAGCACCTGAAGGACTCGCTCGACGGCGTGGTCGAATCGTGCGTGAACTTCGTCGGCGTCGATGTCAATTCAGCCAGCCCCGCCTTGCTCCGCTACGTCTCGGGCATGAACGCCCTCACCGCTCGCCGCGTCTATGAGCATCGCCGCGAAAAAGGCCCCTTCAAAAATCGCGAAGAGCTGCACCAGGTTGCCGGCTTC
>DASRJB010000206.1:0-7085 GCA_035649715.1 Pirellulaceae bacterium | reverse complement strand
TCGCCGTCGTGCGTGCGCGTGCCCTCGGGAAAAATCAGCACCAGCTCGCCCGCCTTGAGGCGTCGCAGCGTCTCCTTCAGGCCGGCCAGTCCGCCTCCTTCGCGATCGATGGGAATCGCGTCGAGGAAGGCGATCAATTGTTTGAGGCCCGGCACGCGAAACAGCGTGTCGCGGGCCAGGTAGTTCATCCGCCGCGGGCAAGTCATGCCGACCAGCGGCGGGTCGAATATGCTCTGATGATTCGCGCAGACGAGCCCGCCCCCTTCGGCCGGCCAGTTCTCGCGACCGGCCACGCGGAGCCCAAAGACCCAGACCGCGACCAGCTGCGCCAGCACGCGCAAAACTTCGTAGCCGGCGCGCTGGAACCAGGTGCGGGGCCGCGAGCCTTGGGTGGGGCGAGGCGCTTCGTTCAAGGGCGGATCCTCTGGCGGACGATCGCCTCCAAACGCTCCACGACCTGCTCGGGCGTCAGTCCGTCGGTGACCACTTCCACCGCGTCCGCGGCCTTGAGCAGCGCGCCGACCGGACGCTTGGCGTCGCGCCGGTCGCGGTCGGCCTGCTGGGCCAGCACCTCTTCCAGCGTCATCCGCTCGCCGCGGGACCGCAGCTCTTCGTAGCGGCGGCGGGCCCGTACCTGCGGGCTGGCGGTGAGGAAAATCTTGCACTCGGCATTCGGAAAGGCCACGGTTCCCTGGTCGCGGCCCTCGGTGACGGTATCGCGGCCGCCGGCAATCTGCCGCTGCAATTCCACGAGCCGCCGGCGGACCGCGACATTATCGGCGGCCAGGTAAACGGCCGCCGAAACCTCGCTCGTCCGTATTGCCTCGGAGACGTCTTCGCCGTCGAGCAGGGTCCGCGTGCCGTCAAAATCGATCGAGGCCGCATCGGCCAGGCTGGCGATGGCCGCCGCGTCGCCGTCGCCCAGACCTCGCCGCAGGGCTGCCAGCGCAACGGCCCGGTACATCGCCCCCGTATCGAGAAACTGAAAGTCCAGCCGCTCGGCCAGCTGGCGGGCGATGCTGCTCTTGCCGGCTCCAGCGGGGCCGTCGATGGCGACGATCATGACGAAGGACCAGCAGAATCAAGGGGAACTGCTGCGTGTGATTCTATCGAAAGCCTGCCGGTTTGCGGCCATGTGGGCCAGGCACTGCTCGCGGAGCCGCCCCGGATTGCCGTGCCCCAGCAGCAGGGCGAGTTGGGCCAGCGGCTGCCCTTCGCCCGGCAGGTCGTGCCGGGCCTGCGTGTTGAGCAATCGCAGGCCCGACTCGACCCGGCGGAGGAAGCGATACGAGTCGCCGAGCTGGGTCGCGAGGTCAGGCGGAATCGCACCGGCCGCCGCGAGCAGCGGGATCGCCGCTTGCGTGTTCGGGCAGAGCACCTGCGGATTTCGAGCAGCGGATTCCAGCTGCAACAACTGCACGAGAAACTCAATGTCCAGCGTGCCGCCGGGGCCGCGTTTCAGGTTTTGCACGCTGGCTCCGCGCTCGAGTGCGAGGCGCGCCTGGCGGAGTTCCTCAGGGCCGGCTGCCGGCGGCGGGCGCTCGCTCAGCATTTGCCGGATCATCCGCTCCACGCGCTCGCAGACCGCGGCCTCGCCCCATACCGGCCGCGCCTGGCAGAGCGCCTGCCACTGCCAGAGCGGCGCTGCACCGCTGGCAAAGTGCTCCTGGAAATCGGCCAGCGACATTGCCAGGGCCCCGCCGACACCCAGCGGACGCAGCGATGCCTCTACCGAGTACAGCCGGCCCTTCGGCGTAAGGTCGGCCAGCACCTTGCCGATCCGCTGGGCGAGCTGCGTGAAGAAGTGGTTGTTGGCGGTGCGCTGCGCCTGGCGCGAGCGGCCGGCGGGCCGCGTCGTGCCCTCGCCTTCGTAGAGGAACAAAAAGTCGAGGTGGCTGTGATAGTTCGGCTCGCGTCCGCCCAGCTTGCCCAGGCCGACGATGACCAGGTGGCAGGGCTCACCCTCGCGCGGCCCGGGGCCCAGCGTCGGCTGACCGAATTTCTCAACCAGCTTCTGCCATTCGAGCTCGGCCACGTGTCCCAGGCAGATTTCGCTCACGTCCGCCAGCGCCAGGTGGGTGCGGTCGACGTCTTCTTTCCCCAGAATGTCGCGAACGCCGATCCGCAGATGCTGGGCATTCTTGAAGTCGTGCAGCACGCTCAAGGTGTCCGCCGCATGGCGGCACAATTCGTCCAGCGTCGCCTGCAACTCGCCGCGCGTCGGCAGCTTGTCGAGCTGGAGCGAATCGACCAGCTCGTCGAGCATTCCCGGATTCGTCGTGAGCAGCTCGGACAGATAAGGGCTGGCCGCGCACAACCGCACGTACAGCGCCAGCGACGGCGGGTGGAAGCGGAACAAGTCCCACATCACGCCCTTGCTGCCGAGCGAGCCGGTGACCAGCGCCAGGCTGTCGAGCGTACGGTCGGGATTGGGCGTAGCGCTAATCTCGCGCAGCAGCCGCGGGAGGATCGAGGCCAGCAGGTGCCGGCAGCGGCGCGTGGACAGGAACGGCACGTGCTCGGCGGCCAGCGACTGAAGAGTAGCCAGCGCCGCCGCCGGATCGTTAAAGCCGAACGGGGCCAATGCCGCGCGGACTTCCTCCGGCGGCGGCGCGGGGTCGAGCAGCAGCTCGACCTCGCGCGGCGGTGGCGGCTCGCGCTCGAACGCCGAGCCGAGCAGCTTGCGGAGCGTCTCCCAACAGCGGGATTGCGCTTGCCGCTCTAGATCCGCCATTTCGCCGGCCGAGGCGCGGCCCATCCGGCGCGCGACCGCATCCATCACCGCGGCATCGGCCGGCAGCTCGGTCAGAGGCTGCGGCGGCACGATTTGCAGGCCGTGTTCCAGCCGTCGCAGCGCCGCGTGCGACTCCTCCAAGACCTGCCGCTCGGCCGCGGAGATAACGCCGCAGCGGCCCAGCTCGGCGATCGCGCGGGCGGTGCTGCGCTGGCGCAGGGCCGGCTCGTCGCCGCCGGAAAGCAGCTGCAAGAACTCGACCGTCCCTTCCAAGTCGCGCAGGCCGCCGCGGGCCTGATGCGGGCTGCGCCAGTCGTCCTGGTGCAAGGTCGCCGACATGACAATCCGCCGCTTCAGTGCCTGAGCGCCTGCCTCGTCGGCCGGGCTGAGGTAACGGCGAAAGAGCCAGTTTTGCAGCCGTGCAAGCAGCACCTCGCCCAGCCTGCGGTCGCCCGCCACGGAGCGGGCCTTGAGCAGCGCCTGCCGGTGCCACGTGCGACCGAGGCTGTCGTAGCCGATGAATGCATCTTCCGCCGCATGGGCCGAGGCCTGCGACGTGCTGTCGGGCAGCGCCACCAGGCGGACCTGATACGCGGCTTCGCCGCCGCCGGCATCCGAGAGATAACGCACGAGCAGCCTCGCGGCCCGCTCCTGTACGTCCTGCACCGCGCGAAACGCAGCCGCATCGGTCTCGGCCGCGTCGTACACCACGAGCAAATCCAGCGGCGAGGCGTAATCCAGCTCGCCGGCGCCGAGCCGCCCCAAGGCGATGATCGTCGCCCGCCAGCGACTCGAATCGATGGGCAGCGGCCGGGCAGCCAGTGCACTTCGCTGCGCGGCCTTCAGCGCGGCCTCGAGCAGCGCCTCGGCCAGCTGCGAAAGCTGCTCCATCACGGTGGCCAGCGGCCAGCCGCCGACCAGGTCGCCATAGGCGATCCGCAATGTGTGCCGCCGCCGCAAGCGGGCGATTGCGATGGCGAGCGCTCGTTCGTCGGCTAGTGCCGTCACCTCGGCCAGCACGTCGGCGGCCAGGGCCTCGCGGTCCAGCGGTTGGGTCTCGGTTTGCCGCAGCAGGTCGAAGGCGTCGGGGTCTTCCGCCAGCAGGTTCGCCCACCGCGGCCCCAGCGAGAGCGCTGCCAGCAGCATCGGCATCGCCGAGTCGTCGCGCTCTAATAAGGCGGCCAGGGCCAGCGGGCTGCGCACGGCAAACAGATACCGGCGGAAGGCCGTAAGCGCCTCGTCCGGATCGGGAGTCGCGGGCAGGTGCTCGGCCAGGCTGTCGCACACTGCGGCCAGCAGATCGAGCGTCAGGCCCGTCTCGGCCAGCTCTTCCAGCGTCTGCCGGGCCCGCGCCAGGTCGCGCACGCCCCAGCGGTGCAGATGTTCGGCTGCGAGATGCGGATGTTCCAGGACGCTAACGAGCGTGGCAATGTGCATGCGGTGAAGGCCGGATGCAGTTAGGGCGACGGACCAGCAGCGCGAGAGAGGCGCAGCAGGCGGGATTTTCCAATCATAGTCGAAAGCTCCGCCGTGCATAACCGAGGCGCCCTCGCGAATCGCGCGGCAAGCTCAGCCATCCTCGTTTACCAGCGGGGGCGGCAGGGGCAGGCCGCCGTCTTGGTCGCGGCGCCTGAGCGGCGCGAGGGCGCTTAGCGCCGCACCCGCTGCTTCGGCCACGACCTGGTCGATGCGACTGCGCAGCAGAACCAGCGCAGCCAGCGACGGAATCGCAATCAGCAGGCTCACCACCAGCGGGATGAGCGCCTGATAGAGGCCGCCGGCCAACTGGGCCGAGCCAAAACCGGCCGCCGAGCCTGCAGACTGCTTGAATGCCACCAGCATGCCGGCGAGGGTGCCGAGCAGACCGACCAGTGGCGCGACGTTGGCGATCGCGCCCAGGTACTCGACCGGGCGGTGCAAGCGGGCGGTCTCGCGGGCCAGGGAATCTTCCAAGGCCTTCTGAACGTCGCTCCAGACGCCTCCGCCTTCGGCCAGTCCGGCCGCGAGGACGCTCGCCAGCAGGCCAGGCTGCGAATCGCACCTGGCAGCAGCCTGGGCGAGTTCTCCGGCGGCGACGAGGCCGCGGACCTCATCGGCCAATTGCGGCTGGTTGACCGCGGACCGGCGGAGGCTCCACACACCGTCGATCGCCAGCGCCAGCGCGGCGATCGAGAGCGCGACCAGCCCCAGCATGACGAGGATGCCCAGCGGCCCGCCGGAGAACATGATCTGGAAAAACGTCAGCGTTTCCGCCGGCTGCGGGGGGGCAGCCGGGGTGGCGGCACTTGCCGGCGCGTAGTCCTGCGCGGCGCCACTTCCCGCGGCCAGCAGGAGAACGACCACAGTGAAGCCGTGAAGCGATTGCAAGCGTCCGGCAGGTTAGTCGCCCGCCCTCCCGAATTTGGACAGGCGCGATCGAGCCTGGATCGACGGCGGCAGCTGCGGAAAGTCGCGGACCAGCTCGCGGTACAGCGCGGCCGCTTCCAGCGGACGGGCCATTTTTTCAAGTTGACCGCCGGCCGCCAAGAGGGCGTCTGCCGCCAGCAGGCGCTGCTCGGGAAACAGCAGTGGCGGCTTGAGGCAGGCCAGCGCGGCCCGTTGCGGCTGATCGAGCCGGACATAGAGCTCGCCCAGGACGTACCAGCCGGCGGCCTGCACTTCGCGCGGCATTTGTTCGAGCTGCGTCTGCCAGCGGCGGGCATCGTCGAGTGTCGCGGCGGCCAACTTCGTCCGCCAGAGCTGAATCGCAGCCAGGCCGGCGAGGCGCGGATCGCTCGAGCGCTCGTGCTCTTCGATCACGGCGAGCGCGCCCGCCCGACTGGCGGTCGAAAGCAACCAGCTCGCGCCGAGCAGTGCTGCGGGCGGCGAGCTGCGCAGCGCGAGCCAGGCCGCTGCGCGGGCCTCCAGCGCTGGATTGGGCGGCATATCCCGCCACGCGATGGGGATCATGTCGAAGTGCCGCGTCCCTGGATCGCTATGGAGAATTGCCAGGAACTCGCCAAGGGCGTCTTCGATCCGGCCTGCGTCGAGGTAACAGCCCGATAGTTCAGCCATGAGTTGTCGGCCAGCCCAGAGGCGAGTTTCCGCGGCTTTGGCCTCGCGGAATGCCGCAATCGCTTCCTCCAGACGGCCCGCTGTCCGCGCCGCGCGGGCGGCTTCGTGCGGCGGCGTCCAGGTCGTTTCGATGGCGACGATCCGCGCAGCGGGAATCGTCTCCTCCGCGCCGAGCTTCGTTTTCAGCTTCAACTCGTCGCCCAGGAAGTCGAGAATCTGTCCTGGCTTGTTGATCTTGATCGTCGGATTGACGACGGAAGACACGACCACGACGTCCTGGCCTTGCACGGCCAGGATGAAGAACCAACAACCAACGAACCACAGAACTACAGCGGCGCGCGGCATACGACTATCGTAGCCGACGCTGCCAGCGCCCGCGCAGGAGTGCATTCGACTTGTCAGACAAGTCGACGCTGGCAGCGTCGACTACGGTTTGGTTAGTGCAACATTCACGCGGCTGAGCCATTGCCAGGCGCGGGTCCAAAGGCCCATTTTCAGCAGGCTGATCGCCAGGGCGATCAGGACGACAGCCAGCCCGCAGGCAAGCCAGGGCAGACCGTCGGCCAGCGGCGTTTGGCCCAGCAGCAGGTACAGCTGCCGAACGTGGGCCAGCAGATTCGCAGCAAGGGTTCCCGCCACGGCTGCCAACGGGGCCACTTCCCTTTCGCGCCGCCAGAGCACTACCGACGAGAGCAGCAGCACCGCGAGAAAGCCGCTGAGCGTCCCTTCCGGCAAGCCAGGCCAGGCGAACGGATATACGGCCGCCGCGGCCAGCGCGATCGCCGGGACCACGCGCCAGGCGAGTTGCCGCAGCCACCGCGCGAGCGGATCGTTGAATACGGCCGGCAAGAGCAGGGCCGCCGCGAGCGGCGCGTGCCACTGCCAGAACCAGAGCGATTCGCCGCCGAACCGTGCCCCGGCAAATCGCGCGGCCAGCACGAGCAGCGTGCCCGCGGCCAGTGCTCGCCAGGTCGATTCGAAGCGGAGGGCCTGGACGATGAGCACCCCCGCGATGGCGGCGACGACCGCCGGCTGCGGCAGCGTGAGCGAGCTCCAATCAAACGTCTGGCGTCCCAGTAGCGAGCTGAACAGGCCCAGTCCGACCACGAGCGCCTCGCTGCCCGGCACGCGCCGCAGCCAGGCCCAGCCGTAAAAGAGCAACATGCTCCAGACGACGAGTTGCGGCGGCGAGCCGAGCGTGGCGGTCAGCCGGCCGAGGAAAGCAACCTCGACCGAGTTCTGCGCCGGCCCCGGAAACGCGACGAGCAGGCCCACGAGCGGCAGCAGCAGGCCGGCG
>DASRJB010000205.1:0-3901 GCA_035649715.1 Pirellulaceae bacterium | reverse complement strand
CGAGCTGGACTTGCTCGTGATGAAGGCGCTGGAGAAAGACCGCAGCCGGCGTTACGAGACGGCCAGCAGTTTCGCCGCAGATGTCGAACGCTACCTGGCCGACGAGCCGGTGCAGGCGTGTCCGCCGTCGGCGGCATACCGCCTGCGCAAGTTTGTCCGCCGCCACCGCGGACCGGTGCTGGCGGCCTCGCTGGTGGTGTTGGCGCTGCTAATTGCCATCGTTGGGACAACGGGGGGCATGCTCCGCGCCATCGTTGCAGAAGGCAAGGCCGTGAATGAGGGAAAGCAGAAGGAACTCGCCTTGAAGGATCGGGAAGCCGCACTGGTGAAGGCCCAGGACAGGCTATTCCTGGCGCTGGTGAACCGGGCCCGAGCCGAGCGCAGGAGCGGGCGAGTCGGCCGGCGGTTTAACGCCCTGGCGGCGATTCGTCAGGCTGCGCAGATTCGGGTCACTCCGGAACTGCGGACCGAAGCTGCGGCGGCGCTGGTCTTACCCGACGTGGAGGTGGCGCAGGAGTGGGAAGCATTTCCTGAAGGCAGCCTCGCGGTCGCCTTTGACGCCAATTTCCAGCGCTACGTTCGCCTGGACGATCAGGGCGGCTTGACGGTCTGCCGGCTGAACGCTGGGCGAGAAGAGGTCGTCGCCCGCTTGCCTGCTCACGGTAAGCCGCCGTTCGGCGGCCCGTGGATGAGCGCGGACGGCCGCTTCGCGGCCTATGGACATGGTTCGCCGGGAGTGGGTCAGCTTAGCGAGGTTCGCGTCTGGAAGCTCAACGGCGCCGGCTCCGCCGTGCTGCTGGACGACCGCAACGGCAAGCATCAAGCGGCCCTGGCCTTCCATCCAGCCGGCCGCCAATTGGCCATCGGCCACGCCGACCAGTCGGTCAGCGTGTACGACCTGGCCACCGGCCAACGCGTGCACCGCCTCGCCGTCGCCACCGCGCCGCATCATCTGGCGTTTCACCCCCATGAAAGTCGCCTGGCGGTCGCCGGCGGCAGTGCAGTGCAACTTTTCGACACCGAAACCGGTCAGGAGCTCCCCGCGCTGCGTCACCCGGCGGCCGTTACCTGGACGCAATCCGTGGCCTGGCATCCCGCCGGCCGCCGTTTGGCGGTCGGTTGCAACGACCAAAAGATTCACGTTTGGGACACGCAGATCGGGGCCGAGATCATGGCCCCGTGGCCCAGCGGCGCGGACGGGATTTCTGTGAACTATAACGCCGCCGGCGACCGGCTGATGAGCGTCGATTGGGGCGGACAGGGGCTCTGGGATGCTGTCAACGGGCGGTTGCTGCTGACGATACCCAGCTACATCGGCCCGCAGTTCAGCCAGGACGACGAACTGCTCGGTTATTCGACGAGCGGCACGAAGATTCAGCTGTGGCGGCTGGCCAATGGACGAGAGCTGCGCGTGCTTCGCCGCCGCAATGCCGACGACCGAGAGCGGATTCAAAACCCCGTCCTGCACGGCGATGGCCGCACGCTGGCCGCCTGCTCGGAACATTGGTTGAGCTTCTTCGATCTCGCCAGCGGGGAGGAGCTGACCGCGCTGCGACTGCCGCGCGCAGAAGCCGCGTTTCCCGTATTCTTTAACCCGCCTGGCGATTCCCGCTCTCCCGATCAGGGGCTGGCGGGAGAATACGCGGGCGGCTGGGTAACGGCCGGGCGAAGCGGCCTGTTTCTGTGGCCCACCCGACCAGATCCCGCTTCTTCCCCAGTGCTGAGCGTTGGTCCGCCCAAGCCCCTCGCCGAGGGCGTAGCGTCGTGGGTCGCCCACGGTGCGAGTGCGAGCGCCGACCGCCGGATCGTGGCGGTGCCGCAAGTCGATCATTCGATCGTGCTGAATCGCGATCACCCCGATCGCCGCCTCGTCCTTGGTCCGCAATTCGACGTGCGGTTCACGACGGTCAGCCCTGACGGGCGCTGGGTCGTGACTTGCAGTCACTGGGCTCGTTCCAAGTGCGCCCTGATTTGGGATGCGGCAAGCGGCGAGCAGGTACACGAGCTGCCGCTGGCGGACTCGACCTTCGCCAGGTTCAGCCCCGACGGCCGCTGGTTGATGACCAGCACGGTCAACCTCGGCAGCCGGCTGTGGGAGGTCGGCGTCTGGAGCGAGGTGCGGCGCTACGACTACGCCCGCTTCGCCTTCAGCCCGGACAGCCGTTTGCTGGCCATCGCCGACGTCTATGGCACGATCCGCCTCGTCGAGACAACGACCGGCCGCGAGGTCGCGCGGCTGACCGCCCCCGAACCGATGTGGCTTCATCCGGAGTGTTTTACGCCGGATGGGACGCGACTGATCGCCGCCAGTTCCGGCTTCACCAGTCTTTACGTTTGGGACCTTCGCCTGCTTCGCGCCGAGCTGAAGGAACTGGGGCTCGACTGGAATTGGCCGGAGTTCAAACCGGAGGGTGGAGGCTGGCCTGCTCCGCTCGCCGGCCCTCCCCGCGAGATTCGCGCCGCGGGCGCGGAACTCCTGGAGGCGGCAGAGCATAAAGATTAACGGCATCGCGCCGAGCCAAGGCTGCGGCGCTGCCGCGTTGATCCGATAACAAAGCGGCCGGCGAGGCACAAGCCGCCAAGCAAGCCCCTCACCGGCCCCGACACGAGCCTGGCGCTCATTGTGCGCGCCGGACAGGGTCGCCCTTTCATTTTACGAGGTGGACCATGCGCATCGCGAGCCTTTTCCAGTCCCGCCGCCAGCAGCCGAACCAGGCCAAGAGGCCCGCACCCCGCACTTGGCGCCCGCGCGTGGAATGGTTGGAGGAGCGCCTGCCGCTCGCGATCAACGTCGAGTTCGATTTCAGTTGCGACGCTAGCGGCTTTTTCAACGAGCCGGCCCGCAGAGAGGTCCTTCAAGAAGCCGCCAACGAGATTGTTGGCCGCTTGAATGACACGCTGGCCGAACTCCCAGCCAACAGCGGCGGCTTCACGTGGACCGCTGTCTTCGACAATCCAGGGCCCGGCAACCTGGCGTGTAGCGGCAATGTTGTGAAGAAGAGCTTCTCGCTTCCGGCCAACACGTTGAAGATCTTCGTCGCCGGCCGGACCTTCGACACGCCCGGCCCTTCCCTGGCTCGCCCCAAGTTGGGCATCACCGAGACGCAAGGCGATGCCGCTTGGGACGCGAGGGTCAAGGGTCGGCTGGAGCCGGGGGCGACCGCCTCGCCTGCCACGGATTTCGGCCCATGGGGCGGGTCCATCTCCTTCGACGTGACGGCCAGCAGCAAGAGCTGGTTCATCGGGCTGCTGGAAAAAAGTCCGATTCGGCCGCTCCTGCCCGATGAGTACGACTTCTTCAGCGTCGCCCAGCGGGCCATTGGCAGCCTTTTGGGTTTCGGCACCACCGACTCGTGGAACCGGTTCCTGACCGACAGTGCCTTCACCGGAAGCAAGGCGACAGAAATCTTCGGCGCGCCGGTTCCTGTCACGAAGGTCGCAACGGGAACCTTCTGGAAGGACGGGACGCTCTTCGACGGCAAGCCGGTGTCGATGGACCTGGTTTTCAACGCCGGCCAGCGCGTCCATTTCACAAATCTGGACCTGGCCGCTCTGCACGACCTGGGCTGGGAGGTCACGTATGCCCCGAATGCACCGGCGCCGTCCCAGGACAACTCGCGGATCGCGGTCACCGGCATTGATGGACTGAAAAAGTTCAATCCGCCGAATGACTTTACCGAGCGCCATATCCACGAAGCATCGTTCAACGGCCTGATCTACCGCGCCGGCATCGACGACGACGACGGGCTGTGGGTCGATGTATCCGGAGACGGCGGCCAGACCTTTCGGGACCGCAACGACTTCGGCGGTGGCGAAGAAGCGATTTTCACTCCGAGCCTCACTGTTCACGGTGACAGGCTCTTCATGGCCTGGCCCGGGACGGACAGCGATCATCTGGTGA
>DASRJB010000204.1:0-7366 GCA_035649715.1 Pirellulaceae bacterium | reverse complement strand
CCTGAAGCGCGACATGCAGCGCAAGGACAGCAGCTCCTGGCTGCCGGGCCTCGGCGGCGTGCTGGACATCATCGACGCCGTGCTCGTCGCCGCGCCCGTCGGCTGGCTGTGCTGGGTGCTTGGGCTCGTAGGACCGGGGCCGTGAACCATGCAGATCACCAGCGTCCAGAATCCGCGTGTGAAAGCCGCGGCCAGGCTCCGCGACCGTAAGGGGCGCGACGAGCAGGGGCGAATCATCATCGACGGCCGCCGGGAGATCGGCCTGGCGCTGGCCGGCGGAGTCGAAGTGCTCGAACTGTACTTCTTTCCGGAGTTGTGCCAGGAAGTTCGCCATCAGCAGATCCTGGAAACGGCACAGCGGGCGGGTGCTGAGCTGATCGAGGTCACGCCGCACGTCATGGAAAAATTGGCGTTCGGCAACCGCGTCGAGGGCGCTGTCGCCGTCGCCCGGACGCCGCGGCGGGCGCTGGCCGATCTCGCGCTGCCGGCCGACTCGCTAGTGGCCGTCGTCGAGGGCGTCGAGAAGCCGGGCAATCTTGGGGCGATCCTGCGGACGGCGGACGCCGCCGGCGTCGCGGCCTTGATCGTCGCGGACGGCGGCACGGATCTCTACAACCCCAACGCGATCCGCGCCAGCCTCGGCGCGATCTTTACCGTGCCGGTCTGTGCAGCGGCCAGCGAGGAGGCTCTCGCCTGGCTACGCGGCGAGAAGTTCCGGCTCCTTGCCTCGCGAGTCGATGGCCCGCTCGCGTATACGGACGCCGACTTTCGCGGCCGCGCGGCGATCGTCCTGGGCAGCGAAGCCGAGGGACTTTCGCCGCTCTGGCATGCCGCCGACATCGCGGCGATCCGCCTGCCGCTCGTCGGCCGCGTGGACAGTCTCAACCTTTCCGCCACGGCCGCCGTGCTGTTCTACGAGGCGCTGCGGCAGCGGACCAAAACCTAGGGCAGCAGCTCGTCGGCCGGTTGATGCGAGCCGGCCAGGCGGGCTTGAATCTGCGCGAGCAGTGCGCCGCCCGGCGAACCGGCCAGCGTCCAGAACGCCAGCCACCGCAGAGCGAAAGCGCCGGCCGACAGGAGCACGCAGCCGCCGGCCATCAGCGCCAGCCTCGCGGCGGTCATGTCCTGGTCCGCCTCGCCGATCAGCACGAAGAACGAGCTGGCAAAGAAAAAGCCGATGAGGGCCGGGAGCGCCACCATGATGATCAGCGTCCCTGGCACGCACAGCACCATCACGGCGATTCGACGCACCGGCCGCGTGATGCCGGCTCGCGAGACGACGCTCACGCTCGCCGCCCACAGCACCAGCGTCAGGACGCCCATCAGCCCCAGTAGCAGCCAATACATCGCCACGGCTCCGTCCCGCGCGTCCGCGCGGCTGAGCGCTTGCCCGGTGACGGCCAGGCCGATTTGCAGCAGAATCATCAGCCCGAGCACGTCGGTCAGCATGAACCGCGTCGTGCCCTGCAGCTCGCCGGCGACGCGGTTGATCGGCTCCAGCATCCACCACGCCAGCCACGCGCAGCAGGCCATCAGGACGCCCGCGCCGAGCAATCCAAAGACCACGCCGATGCCTTCCACAATGGCCATGCGTTCCCCCAAACGCCGATTATCGCGCGGCTGCCCCCAGGCCGTCCACCCTTATGTCGTCGTTTCGCCCACCGCCCACCGCGCCAGCCAACGCATGCCAAACGTCGCCGCCGCGCCGGCGGTTAGCGCTACGGTCGTCCACTCCAGCTCGTATGGCTGCGAGTTTCTGGCATTGGTCAATGACAGCACTGCCATCGCCAGGATCGGCACGCCGACGATGGCCACGACCGTTCCCGGCACGAGGAGAACGAACACAGCGCCGCGGCGAAGCGTGCCGCCAATTCCGGCTTGGGCGACAACGTGCAGACAGGCGTACCAAAATGCGGCCGTGGGCAGCCCGAGCAGAATTGCGGCCCAGACGCGGGTCTCTGTGGGAAAATCGCGCGGGACCGCTCCGGCCACCAGGGCCATCGCCAGTTGCAATTGAATCATCAGCCATAGCAGGTCGCTGAGCAGGAACCTGGTTGGCGCGGGCGCCTGGCGCGCGGCGGCGATCAGGGGGCCCAGCGTCCAGGTCGTGACCACCCAAACGTAACCCAGGGCCAGCGCCGGAGAAAAACAACAACTGAGCACTCCGAAAATGGACAGAAGGAATTCCATGCCTGCCAGGATACTGTTAGCGCAATCGCGATCGCACAGCGTCCAGCAACTCCCGCAAATTGCGCGGATTCTGCCCCAAGTCGCCTTTGCCCACGCGCGAACGGCTCTGGGCCGTCAGGCGTGCTCCGCCGCCGGCCGGCTCGATCCGCACGCGAATGTCGTCCTGAAACCCGAGCACAGGCGTCGTGCGGAGCAGGTGAAATTCAATGTTGCCGCCGGAACCTTTGCGCTCCACCTGACGCCAGTTCTTCAGCGACGTGACCGCCGATTCGACATGCCGGGCCAGTTCCGTTGGCGGCAATGCGGTCTCGATCGGCCGCAGCCGCTCGTCGGCAGCGTCGCTCGTCGTTTCGGCAGAATTCGTCGTCAGATCGCGGCTCCAGTCTTCGACCTGGGCGACGAGAAAGATCAAGATGGCAGCGACGGTGGCTATCGCGAGACCGCCAGCGACATAGAGCACAGTGATCATGCGTTTCCGCGCCATCGCCGGGCTACGACCGCAGGCATAAGATAAGGATACGAGACCGACTTCATAGTAACGTCGCTTTAAGGATCCTTGCAGTTCATGGCCAGCTTGTTTGCCAAAGCCGAAGCCGAGCACTTGCGCAAGGCGCAGCCGCTGGCGGCGCGGATGCGGCCGCGCACGCTGGCCGAGTTCGCCGGACAGCAGCACTTTCTGGGAGATGGCAAGCTCCTGCGGCGCTTGCTGGCGGCAGACCGGCTGACCAGCGTCATCTTCTATGGCCCGCCGGGAACCGGAAAGACGACGCTGGCCCGGTTGCTGGCGACCGAGAGCAAGAAGCGGTTCGTGCAGCTTTCGGCCGTGACCAGCGGCGTGAAAGAGTTGCGGCAGGTGCTGGAGGAGGCCCGCGACGGCCTGGCCGGCGGCGGGCAGCGAACGCTCCTGTTCATCGACGAAATCCACCGCTTCAACAAGGCCCAGCAGGACGCGCTGCTGCCAGACGTCGAGGAAGGCATTGTGACGCTGGTCGGAGCGACGACAAGCAATCCGTTCTTCGCCGTGATCAGCGCGCTGGTCAGCCGCAGCCAGGTGTTCGAGTTCCAGCCGCTGTCGCCCGACGAGATCAAGCTCGTCATCCAGCGAGCGCTGGCCGACAAAGAGCGGGGGCTGGGCAACTACGACGTGCGGATGCACGACGACGCGCTGCAGTTCCTTGCCCAGGCGTCGGACGGCGACGCGCGGCGAGCACTGTCGGCGCTGGAGATCGGCGTGCTCAGTAGTCATCTCGCTCCAAGAGATGCGGACCTCACGCGGACCGTGGGGACTACCATCGAATTCACCCGCGAGCTGGCCGCCGAGTCGGTGCAGCGCAAGGCCGGCGCGTACGACGGCACGGGGGACGAGCACTACGACATTATCTCCGCTCTCATCAAGAGCGTCCGCGGCAGCGATCCCGACGCTGGGCTCTACTGGCTGGCGCGGATGCTCGAAGCGGGCGAAGACGTGCGGTTCCTTTGCCGCCGATTGATCATCCTGGCCAGCGAGGACGTCGGCAACGCCGATCCCGCAGCGCTGCCGCTGGCCGTCGCGGCGATGCAGGCCTGCGAGTTCGTCGGGCTGCCCGAGTGCCAGCTGCCGCTCGCCCAGGCGGTGACCTACCTGGCGTGCGCGCCCAAGTCGAACGCTTCGACCGTCGCCATCGAGGCAGCCCGCCAGGACGTGCGCGAAGGGCGGATCGTGCCGGTGCCGGTCCACCTGAAGGACCGCAGCTACTACGGCGCCAAGCGACTGGGCCACGGCGAGGGATATCAATACGCGCACGACGCCGAGGGCGGCATTGCCGAGCAGGACTACTTGGGTGTCCAGCGCGAGTACTACCAGCCCGTCCCGCGCGGCTTCGAGGCCGAGCTGGCCGAGCGGCTGGCCGCGATCCGCAAGCGCCTGCGGGGCGGCGAAGGCTAGCAGCCTTCGCCAAATCGCGCCGCCGCGTAGAATAGGAAGTCGCCCACCCTCCACAGAACCCAGCCCGCCGGTACCGTGCCCGATTCGACTCCCGCCCAACTGGATTCTCCGCCCCCCGAGGCTGCCGTCGGGCAGGAGCCCGCATCGGATATCGGGCAAGCGCCTGCCTCGGATGTCGTGCAGGCGGACCTGGCAGGTAATCCGCCGCCGCGGCGCTGGCGGCTGGGCCGCCGGCGCGTGCTCTTGCCGGCGCTGCTGTTCCTGCTGACGTGCGCCTCGACCTTCTTCGCAGGCGCGACGGGCTGGATGCCGAATCAGTTCATTCTTTTCAACGGACCGGCGGATCTGTATCAGGCCGACTTCCTGCTCTCCGCCCGCCTGGCCGTGCTGCAGAACTGGCCCGACGGCCTGCTCTACATGGGCTGCATCGTCGGAATTCTGCTGACGCATGAAATGGGGCATTTCGTGATGACGGTGGTCCATCGCGTGCGGGCCAGCCTGCCCTTCTTTGTCCCGTTCCCGATCTCGCCGCTGGGCACGCTGGGCGCGGTGATCGGCATGGACGGCTCGCGGGCCAACCGCCGGCAGATGTTCGACATCGGCCTGGCCGGCCCGCTGGCGGGGCTGGTCGTCGCCATTCCGATCATCTGGATCGGCGTTGCCCGGCTGGACCTCAAGCACGCCCCGCCCGCGGAATGGGCACTCGAGTTGCCGCTGGCGATGCGGCTGCTGGTCGATCGTTTCCATCCCGGCGAATACAACCCCGCCGTCGGCGTGCCGTTCAGCGCGCTCAATCCGTATCTCATGGCCGGCTGGGTCGGGCTGCTGGTGACCGCCCTGAATATGATGCCGGTCAGCCAGCTCGACGGCGGGCACGTGACCTATACGCTGTTTGGTCGGGCTGCCCATTGGGTGGCCCGGCTGTTCATGCTGGCCGTGTTCATTTACCTCGGCGTCACAACCATCTATTACCACCAGATGCCGTTCTGGCTGCTGATGGCCCTGCTGGTGCTCGTCATGGGCACCGATCATCCGCCGACTGCCGACGACGAGATGCCGCTGGGGACATTCCGCACCGTGCTGGGCTGGGCGTCGCTGCTCATTCCGGTGTTTTGCTTCACGCCCAATCCCTTCCGCATGTAGTCTGGCCCGGCGACTCGCCTAGGCGGATTTTGGGGTGAAGGATATGTTGACGTTTCGGTTGAGGTGAAGGAAGGCGAGCCCAGGATGTCGGAACATCGCATCGAACTTCTCTCGCACGGCATCTTTGCCAGCGGCGTCGTCCGCAATCCGGCGCCCGCGATCCTCTATGAGGACGCGATCCGCGGCGAGGACGGCTCGCTGGCCAGCAGCGGGGCGATCATCGCTCGCTCCGGAGCGAAGACCGGCCGCAGCCCGCGGGACAAGCGGATTACCAGAAGCCCCGCCAATGAGCGCGACGTCTGGTGGGGCAGCGTTAATATCCCGCTTTCCGAGCACTCGTTCCGCATCTGCCGCAAACGAGCCCAGGACTATCTCACCCGCTGCCCCAAGCTGTACGTCGTGGACGGCTACGCCGGCTGGGACCCGGAGTATCGCCTGAAGATCCGCGTCGTCTGCTCGCGGCCGTATCACGCGTTGTTCATGCGGAACATGCTGATCCGGGCGAAACAATCCGAGCTGGGCGATTTCGGCCAGCCCGACTACACGATCTACAACGCCGGCTCCTTCCCCGCCGACGCCGAGATCGAGGGGCTGTCCAGCGACACCTGCGTGGCCCTGAATTTTGAGAGCCGCGAGCTGATCATTCTGGGCACGCAATACGCCGGCGAGATGAAAAAGGGCGTGTTCACGGTGATGCACTACCTGATGCCCAAGCGGGGCGTGCTCTCGATGCACTGCTCGGCCAACGAGGGCCCCGCGGGCGAAGTCTCGCTGTTCTTCGGCCTCTCGGGTACGGGCAAAACGACCCTCTCGGCCGATCCGCGGCGGCGGTTGATCGGCGACGACGAGCACTGCTGGTCGGACCGCGGCGTTTTCAACATCGAGGGAGGCTGCTACGCCAAGTGCATCAACCTGTCGGCCGACAAAGAGCCGGAAATCTTCCGTGCGATCCGGGCCGGCACGGTGCTGGAGAACGTCGTGGTCGATCCGGCGACGCGGATGGTCGATTACGGCGACTCGCACCTCACCGAGAACACGCGGGCCTGCTATCCGATCGACTTTATTCCCAATGCCAAGGTTCCGTGCGTCGGCGGACATCCGCAACACCTCATCTTCCTCACCTGCGATGCCTTCGGCGTGTTGCCGCCTGTCGCCCGCCTGACGCCGGCCCAGGCGATGTACCACTTCATCAGCGGCTACACCGCCAAGGTCGCGGGCACCGAAGTCGGCGTGAAAGACCCCGAAGCAACGTTCTCGGCCTGCTATGGGGCGGCGTTTCTGGTCTTTCATCCGATGAAGTACGCCCTGATGCTGGCCGACAAAATGCAGCAGCGTCAGGCCAGCGCCTGGCTGGTCAACACAGGCTGGACCGGCGGCTCCTACGGCGCGGGCAGCCGTATCAAGCTGGTTCACACGCGGGCGATCATCGACGCGATCCACAGCGGGCAGCTGACCAGGGCCCCCACCACGACCGAGCCCGTATTCGGCCTGGCGGTCCCGACGGCTTGCCCCGGCGTGCCCGCAGAGATGCTCGTGCCGCGGGACACCTGGAACAAGCCCGGCGCCTACGACACCAAGGCCCTCCACCTGGCCAAGCTCTTCCAGGTCAACTTCGGTCAGTACGCCGATCAGGCTACGCCCGAGGTCCTGGACGCCGGACCCAAGCCCAACGGCAGCTCGTAGCGGCATCTTCCAAACGCCCGCCAGACCAGGCTGAACAGGCCCTAACCGGGTGGTTAATCGCTTGTCTGCGTCACTCGAACAAGTTGACGTAACCTATTACTGCATGTCGATTTATGGCGCTTTTTTCACATTAGCACCATAAGACTTAGAGAACTCGGTGAACAGGTCGCTGACGCGAGCCTCATTCGAAGTCCCGGTGCCAAACTGCCGCGCTCGAGGTCGCACCCATAACTTAGATGCGCGAGCGATCTCTATTATTCCGTTCACTAAATAAATATTTCGGGCTTAGCGCCTCCGCCGAGCCAACGTCGATGCACGATCAGGCGCGGCAGTCACGCCGTCTTCTGGTCCACCAGCCCCAACTCTTCTTTCATCACATCGCGCATTTTGAATTTCTGGATCTTGCCGGTCACGGTCTGCGGAAAG
>DASRJB010000203.1:0-4351 GCA_035649715.1 Pirellulaceae bacterium | reverse complement strand
CTGAGTCGATCCAGGCGTTCTGCACCTCGATCAGGGCTTCGTCGTCGGCGTCTTCGTAGCGGTTCACTTTCTGGTGCAAGATTCGCCCCTTGCTCGTTTTGGCGTCGTTCCAGAACGCTACGCCGCCGACGTCGTGGTGCGAGATCCAGACCGAATTGTGGTGGCTGTGTCCGTTCGGATCGCGCGGATGCCCCATTCGCGTGAGCGATTTTCCGCTGGGGCCGATCAGCGGATAGAGAAACGGCCGAAACAAGTCCTGGCCGAAATAATACCGCGAAAGTTCCACACCGCCCAACTCGATCCGCGCCTGGCCCGCGGGCAGCGGAATCACCTGCATCCGCGGCACGGGCCTGGCCGCTGGCAGGTCCACCTGCCCGAGCGAGAGGAGCGTCAGTAGCAGTGGGGCAGCCATGGCTTCCCTTAGGCCGGGCCTTCCAGATAGTCAAACCGGATCGCAACGACCTCCAGCTCGTACGAACCCTTGGGGGCCGGAATTTCGGCGGTCTGGCCGATTTTCTTGCCGAGGAGCCCTTGGCCCAGCGGACTGGTGACCAGAATCCGGCCCTGGTCGTAGTTCTCGTCCCCCGCGCCGACCAGCGTGTACTCTTCTTCGTCCCCCAGATCGACGTCTTTCACAATGACCGTCGCCCCGAAGCAGACCTGGTCGCGGGGCAGCGTTGCCGGGTCGATGATCTGGGCCCGGGCGAGTTTGGACTTGATCAGATTGATCTTGGCTTGCAACAGGCCCTGGGCCTCGCGCTGGGCGTGGTATTCGGCGTTTTCCTTGAGATCCCCCTCGGAACGTGCGGCGGCGATCTTCTCCGCAATCAGCGGCATCTCGATCGTCTCCAGCCGCTCCGCCTCGGCCTTGAGCTTCGTAAACCCGGGTCGGGTCATTGGCACGTATTCGTCCATGGCAACTTACCTGCGTGAAATCGACCTGACCTGACAAAAAACGCGACCTCCTAGGGAGGAGGCCGCGTATGTCAGTCGAACTGTCCAACCAGACAGTTATTTTGGCCCAGGCCGGCAGCGGTGTAAAGGCGAGATGCCGGGCGGCTGGAATTGCAAATTGAAAAGTGGAAAATGCAAAACGCAAATTGGGTCAGGCACTTTGCACTTTGCGATTGACACTTTGCAATTCTCTCCCGAACCAAACCATGCCCCGCCCGCTTATCCTCGCCGCACTGCTCTCCGCCGTTTTCCAGTTCCCTCTGGCGGCTGCCGAGCCCACGCCGCGGCGGCCGAAGAACGACGAGGAACTGCGGTTCTGGCTCGACAACATGCTGGTCCACCACCGCTTCTCGGCCGAGGAGGCCGCGGCAGCGACCGGGCTCTCCGCAGCGGAAGTGACGGCCGCAGCCGAGCGATGGAAGATCGACCCGGCGAAAGCGCCCGCGCGAGCTGAGGGCGCGCCGCTCTTGGTATTGCCCTATCCCGGTGGCCGGCACCCGCGGATCGGCTTTCTCGACGGCGCGGTCGATCCGCAGCGGGAAACGAAGGTCAGCGTCTTCGCGCCCTGGAAAGATGGCGGCTACGCCGTCGCCGACGTGCCCGAGGCGATCTGGATGGAGATCCCCGGGGGCCGCGAGCTGCTCTATCTGGCCCACACGCACGTGGCCACGCACTGGACGAAGCAAGGTGTGACGCTCGAGCCGCTGGAGTGGCGGGCGATTGAGGACTGCTGGCAAATGGAGCGCACCCTGCCCAACAAGGTCGCATTCGGCGCCCGCGTCACACCGCAGCGGGAGGGCGTGAAAATGGAAATGTGGCTCACCAACGGCAGGGCCACTCCGCTCAAGGGCCTGGTCGTGCAGAACTGCGTGATGCTCAAGGGGCTGGCCGGCTTTGCCCAGCAGACCAACGACAACAAGCTCTTCCGGGCGCCCCTGGTCGCCTGCTCTAGCGCCGACAAGACCCGCTGGATCATCACCGCCTGGACGCCCAACCACCGCACCTGGGGCAACGCTCCCTGCCCCTGCCTCCACAGCGATCCCAAGTTTCCCGACTGCGAGCCGGGCAAGACCGTCCGCTTGCGCGGCTGGCTGTCGTTCTATGAGGGGGCCGATATCGAGGGCGAACTGACGCGGCTGGGCAAGCTCGATTGGCTCCAGCAGCCGTCCAAGTAAGGCATTCCGCGATGTGCCGCGGCGGCCTCCTGTGGTACAACCGCCGGCTGTCACTCACTCGAACCGATCCATGTCCGAAGTCTTGCTCCGCACGAACCACCGCGCCCTGGCGATGGGGATGATCCTGCCGGGACTGATCCTGGTCGGGTCCGTGACGGGTCTGATTTGGGCGCTGACGGCCGGACGGCACTGGGCCTTCAGCCTGGCGTTTGCCAGCGGGACGATGCTGGCGCTGTGGATGCTGGGCGAGCTGGTCTATGCCGCGTGGCAGCCGCGATTGGCCGTGGCCGCGGGCGACTTGCTCGTATTCCTGGAGCCGACGCGGCCGACGAAGGTGCCGCTGGAGATCGTGGAATGCTTCTTCCTGGGACAGGGGCCGAGCGAGCTGCCCCGGCTGAAGGGCCGCGAACCCCAGACGCAGAATGTGATCGTCCGCCTGGCGGAATCGGCCGTCGAATGGAAGCACCGCGACGTGAAGCCAGCCTTCGGCCACTGGTGCGAGGGCTACATCACGCTCCGCGGCAGCTGGTGCGAGCCGATCACCCCCGCCATCATGGCGCGGCTCAACCGGCGGCTGGCCGAGCTGCACCACGAGCGAAAGGCGGCGTCATGAGCCAACGCGGCGGACCGGGACTGCTCGTCAGCGTGCGCAGCGCGGCGGAGGCCCAGCGGGCGCTGGCCGGCGGCGCGGACCTGATCGACATCAAGGAGCCGGGGAATGGAGCGCTGGGTGCGGCCGAACTGGGCGTTTGGGGCGAAGTCCTGCGGACGGTCGCCGGCCGCGCGCCGGTGAGCGCTGCCATGGGCGAATTGCTCGACAATGAAGCTCGGGACCGCGCGGCACAGGCATTCGGCCTGAGATTCGCCAAGTTCGGCCTCGCCGGGTGCCAGCGGCGCGAAGGCTGGCTCAATCGCTGGTTCGCTGCGCAGGACGCCCTGCCTTGCGGCGTGGCGGGAGTGCCCGTGGCCTATGCCGATTGGCCGGCGGCCGCGGCGCCGTCGCCTTCGGTCGCGCTCGCGCTGGCCGCACAGACGCAGGCGAAGACGCTGCTGATCGACACGTTCGACAAGCGCCGCGGAACGCTGCTCGACGCCCTTTCCTGGGAGTCGCTCCGGGAAATCGCGGAGGGCGCGCGGCGAGCCGGCGTGCAGCTGGTGCTGGCCGGCTCGCTCGATGGCGCGGCGATCGAGCGCCTGTGGCCGCTTGCGCCGGCCTGGTTCGGCGTCCGCGGCGCGGCTTGCCTGGGTGGCCGCGGCGGCACGATTGAAACGGCGCTTGTCAAGTCCCTGGCGCGAATCGTAATGTCCGCGGGGCGCAAAGCCGCCGGCTGATGCTTGACTGTGCCTGGGCCGGCCTCAATACTGCCGTCCCGGCGGCCGAGACGGAGTTTGGGGAAGCAGAGGTTCGACGGAGCGCCCGCCAACTCGTCCCTTGCATTCCGCAGTCGCTCCTTGCTTCATCTTTATCGTCAGGAGATCAGCTGTGCCGCGCTCCCTTCTCGAAGCAATCAAGCAGGGTGATTGGAATTTCGAGCCGACCGTCGAGTTGCTCGCCAGCTCCGAGGGCGGCCTGCAGCGGGCGACCACCGCGATGCCTGGCACGGCTGAGAAGCTGGGCGTGCTGGCCGAACGTCTGCAGCGGGGGCTGCCGCTGTGGCATCCTTCCGACCGCCGCACGTACAACGACACCGACCAGGATTGATCGTGGCCGAGTACGACCCGCGGTACCTCGCCGGCATCGAGCACTTCAACAAGTGCGACTTCTTCGAGGCGCACGAAGTGTGGGAAGAATTGTGGGCCGACTACAGCGGCCCCTCGCGGAAGTTCTATCAGGGATTGATCCAGGTCGCCGTCTGCCTGCACCATTTCGGCAACGGCAACATCCGCGGGGCGAAGAAGCTCTACTACGGCTGCCGCGGCTACCTGGAACCCTACCTGCCGAAGCACGAGGGCCTCGACCTGCAGAAGCTGCTCGCGCAGCTCGAAACTTGCTGCCGAGAGATTCTCGACAGCAAGGAGGAATTCCCCAAGATCGACATCGTGCCGGACTTGATTCCGGAGGTTCACCTGGAGGACTCGTAGCCGACGCTGCCAGCGTCGGCGGCCGTTACGTCCCCACCGGCTGCGGCTCTTCGGCATAGAGGTCGGCGAACCGCTTGGCGGGACGCTGCTCCCAGCCGCGGCGGTGATAGGCGTAGCCGGCGATGAGCGGAACGGCCACC
>DASRJB010000202.1:0-11898 GCA_035649715.1 Pirellulaceae bacterium | reverse complement strand
CGAGAAGCGAAAGATCGCGGAATACGACCGCGGCTTTATCGGCGCGCATGCCATCAGCCAGGCCGTGCTCTTCAACTTGAATCCCACGGGCAAGAACAACGCCGCCGAGCGGTTGGACGCCCTGATGGACGAAGGCGGCATTCAGGTCTGCGGCAATGCTCAGAATTGCGTCGCGGTCTGCCCCAAGAAGATCCCGCTGACCACCTCGATCGGTCGCGCCGGCCGCGCGACGACCGTGCGAATGTTCCAGAAGTGGTTTGGAGCCTAGCGGCCTCGGCATTTTGCGGGTGGTTGCATTCCACGCCTGCTTTGTTACCCTGCTGACGAGCAAGCACGGCCGAAATCCTCTCAAACAAGCACTGGAGACGATCCATGTACATCGGCGAAGGCCTGGTCGGCGAAGGCAACGAAATCGCGCATATCGACCTGCTGATCGGCAGCAAGGACGGCCCGGTGGGACAGGCGTTCGCCAACGCCCTGGCCCGGCAGAGCGAAGGGCACACGAACCTGCTGGCGGTGCTGACGCCTAACCTGGCGGTGAAGCCGGCGACCGTGCTCGTCACCAAGGTCACGATCAAGGGGATGAAGCAGGCCGTGCAGATGTTCGGTCCGGCCCAGGCGGCCGTCGCCAAGGCCGTCGCCGACTCGGTCGCGGCCGGCGTCATTCCGAAGAACAAGGCCGAGGACCTGGTCATCGTCTGCGGCGTCTTCATTCACCCCGCCGCCAGCGACGACAAGAAGATCTATCAGTACAACTACGAAGCCACGAAGCTCTCGATCGCCAACGCGATGGCCGGCAAGCCCTCGGCCGACGAGATGATCGCCGGCAAGGACAAAGCGGTCCATCCGTTCCGCGGGTTCTAGCGCGGGGCGGGCTTCACCGTCCGCTCGAAGATGGAAATGGCGCTGCCGTTCTCCAGCGTCAGGTAAAAGAAACGGCCGTCGGGGCTGACGTCCAGGCCGTTGGCCCCCAATTCGCTGCCCAGGCCCGTGGCCTCGTTCTGCAGCGTAGCCACCAGGCTTAGCCGGCCGCTGCCGGCGTCGCGTTGAAAGCAGGCCACCGAGCACGAGGTCGTGCCCGAGGCGTACAGGTGCTGGCCGTCCGGTGAAATAGTCAGGTCGTTGGGGCCGGTAAAATTCTTCAGCCCCCGCTCGTCGTTGACAAATTCCTCCAAGAGCGACAGCTTGCCGTCGGCTCTCACCTGGTAGACGCCGACCGCATTGTCCCCCTCGAACCGCCCGGAAATCGAATACACGAATTGGCCGTCCCGGCTGGCGATCGCGCCGGTCGTCCCCGCCAGGCCGTGGATTCCATCCTGTTCGTCGCGCAGCAGTTGCCGCACGGCGAGCTTGCCTGTAGCCGGATCGCGGTCGAGCACCGCCAGCGTGCCCGGCCGGCGGCTGTTCACATACATCGTCTTTCCGTCGGGGCTGCTGACGATCCCCCGTGCGCCGTCGAAGCAACGCTCTTCGCCCGCGAATGTCTGCACCAGGTTCAGCCGCTTGCCGTCCTCGACCTGAAACACGACCACGGTCGCAGCGCGGTCGTCCACGGCATAGACGAACTTGCCGTCGGGCGAGAACGCTGCGTCGATCGGCCACTCGAACTTGACCGCCCCTTCGGGCTCGTGCCGGCGGACGCCCTCCAGCTTGAGCTCGCCCGTCTCGGCGTTGCGGGAAAAGAGCGCGATCGACTTCGAGCTGAAAGCCGCCCCCACGCCGAACTTGCCGTCGGCGCTTAGCCGCAAGCTCACGATGCCGCCCAGCTGCCCGGGATCGGCGATCGACTGCCGGTGTTCCAGCGCCCCGGTCGCGGCATCGCGGTGAAAGACGCTGACGGCGCTGACCTGGAACGCCGGCACATAGACGAATTGCCCGTCCGGGCTGATGACCAGGGTCACCGCGCCGGCCAGCATGGGATGGGTGAGCGTGCCCACGTGGCGGAGTCCCAGCCCAGCCCGCTTGATCGCTTGCAGAACCTTATCGGCCCGCAGTCGCCGCTCGGCCGACGCGTCCTTCGTTGCTTCCAGCAGCCTGGCGGTCGCCGGCTGGCCGATAGCGGCCAGCTCGGCCTCCGCCTTCTCGCGGGCAGCGAACTGGTCGTCGTCGAGCTGCTGGATCAGCTTGTCGATGCGGGCTGCCAACTCAGCTGGCGACTCCTGCGGTTGCCCCAGTGCGAACTGGCTCGCCAACGCCATCAGCAGCGCGGAGACAGCGCTGTCCATGAGCCAACTGCGAATGGGTCGATTCATGCTTGAGCTCCAGCTTTTTGCGATCTGCGGGGCATTATCCGCATCCGGGCCGCGCCTGGCAATCATTGCCTGCAATGCACGCCATAGCGGCGTGCTATCCCCTGCCTCTCAATTACTCTCGCCTGCTATCATTACCGCTTCTCTTGGCCCTGCTTCTCCGGCGATTCAACGGCATGTCCGACGGCGCGAAACACTGGGTGGGATTCGACCTCGGCGGCACCAAGATGATGGCCGCGGTCTTCAACCCGGAGTTCCGCCTGCTGGGACGGCGACGCCGCAAGACGAAGGGTTCGGAAGGCGCTAAAGCCGGCCTGGAGCGGATCGTTCAGTCGATCCGCGATGCCCTGGACGAAGGCAAGGTCGATGCCGACTCCCTCGCCGGAATCGGCGTCGGCTGCCCCGGCAATATCGATCTCGAGAGAGGCGTCGTCATCGACTCGGCCAACCTCGGTTGGCGCAACTTCCAGATTCGCGAGGCGCTGGAAAAGGAGTTCAACTGCCCGGCTGTCGTGCTGAACGACGTCGATGCCGGCGTTTACGGCGAATACCGCTTCGGCGCTGGAAAGAACGCTCGCTGTCTCGTCGGCGTCTTTCCCGGCACGGGAATCGGCGGCGGTTGCATCTACGAGGGGCAGATTCTTCGCGGAAAGAACGTCTCGTGCTTCGAAATCGGCCACGTCCAGGTCAATCCCGCCGGTTTGCTCTGCGGCTGCGGGCGGATCGGCTGCCTGGAGACCGAGGCCAGCCGCCTGGCGATCTCGGCGGCCGCGGCGATGGCGGCCTTTCGCGGTGAAGCCCCGAACCTGCTTGCGGCGGCCGGGACCGACCTGGAAAACATCCGCAGCGGCACTCTGGCCGACGCCATCAAGGCGGGCGACACGATCATTGAGCGGATCGTCGAACGGGCTGCCCGCCTGATCGGCAGCGTGGTCGGCGACGTAGTGAACCTGCTGGCTCCCGACGTGATCGTGTTGGGCGGCGGGCTGGTTGAGGCCATGCCCGACATTTTTGTCGAGGAGGTCGAATCCGCGGCCCGCCGGCGGGCGGCCCCGCCATTCGCCAAGACGTTCAAGGTCGCGGCGGCTAAACTGGGAGATGACGCCGTCGTCCGCGGCGCCGCGGCGTGGGCGGAGGCCCGGGGAAGTGAAACCAAAAAGTGAATGTCGCTTGCGATGCCAATTTCAGATTTGGGATTTCAGATTTCAGATTTGACTTCGCTAATTGCAAATCTGAAACCTGAAATCTGAAATCATAAATCTGCCCCATGTCCAACCGCCCCGCCGAGACCGTTCTCACGCCGTCCGCCGCCGCGGCGCCGGCGCGGCAGGTGGGCGTGATCGACATCGGAACGTCGTCGATCCGCTTGGCCGTGGCCGAGATCAACGCCCAGCGGCAGGTGCGGCAACTCGAAACGCTGGCTCAGGCGGTGAACCTGGGAAAGGACTCCTTCATCCGCGGCTCGATCAGCAAAGGTACGATCGAGGAATGCGTCCGCGTCCTCAAAAGCTACCGCCGCATTTTGCAGGAATACCAGATCGAGAACCCGGCCCAGGTGCGGGTCGTCGCGACCAGCGCCGTCCGTGAGGCCGCCAACCGGCTGGCCTTCGTCGATCGCATCTACATCGCCACCGGCTTCCAGGTGGAGCCGCTCGACGAGGCGGAAGTTATCCGCATTACTTTCCTGGGCATGCAGCCGTTCCTGCTTTCCGATCCGGGCCTGGCCAGCGGGAGAGCGGTCGTGACGGAAGTCGGCGGCGGCAGCACCGAGCTGCTGGTCGTCAAAGGAGGCGACGTCGTTTATTCGCACACCTATCGGCTCGGCAGCTTGCGGCTGCGGGAGACGCTCGAAGCCTTGCGGGCACCGACGCTCAAGGTCCGCAACATCATGGAGACCCACATCCACCGCACGGTAGAGGAGGTCGCCGAGCACATCAGCCGCGACGGGGCGATCGAGATGATCGCGATGGGAGGCGACGTGCGGTTCGCCGTCCGCCAGCTACAGCCCGAGTGGGACGGCCGCAGCCTGGCCCGGCTGCCGGTCAAGGGGCTCGAGGACTTCACGAACCGCATTCTGGGCCAGTCCGAGGACAAGCTGGTTCGCAAGTACCGCTTGAGCTATCCCGAGGCGGAAACGCTTGGGCCGGCACTCCTGGCGTACGTCCTGCTAGCCAAGGAGTTGCAACTAACCAGTTTGCTGGTGACGAACGTCAATCTCCGCGACGGCCTGCTGAAGGAAATGGCCGGCAGCGAGACGCTCAACAAGGAGTTCAGCCAGCAGATCGTGCGCTCGGCAGTCGATCTGGGCCGCAAATTCCAGTTCGACGAGCAGCACGCGGTTCACGTGGCCGAGCTTACCGGAAAGCTCTTTCAGCAGCTCAAGGAGGAACATCAGCTGCCGCCGCGTTACGAGATCGTGCTGACCGTCGCGGCGCTGCTGCACGAGATCGGCCTGTTTGTGAGCAACCGCAGCTACCACAAGCACTCGCTCTACCTGATTCGCCACAGCGAGCTGTTCGGCCTGGGCAAGAAGGACCTGCTGCTGGCCGCGCTCGTCGCCCGCTACCATCGCCGGGCTTCGCCGCAGGCGGTGCACGAGGGTTATTCCACGCTCGACCGCGACGAACGCGTGGCCGTCGCCAAAATGGCCGCGTTATTGCGATTGGCCGACGCCCTGGACGATTCGCGCAGCCAGCGAATCCACGAACTGCAAGTCGAACGCGACGGCGACCGGCTGGTGATCTCCATTCCGATGGTGGAAGACCTGTCGCTGGAGACGCTGGCCCTCAAGCAAAACGGCTCACTGTTCGAGGAGACATTCGGGCTCCCCGTGCTGCTAAGAATGGCGAGGGTTTGACCGGGCTGGACCACCAATCGAGTCCAGTAGAAAACGGACACCATGACGGAACCCGCCTCCTCTGCTCCTCCGCCACCCAGGTTCTTCAACCGCGAACTCTCGTGGCTGGAGTTTAACCAGCGCGTGCTCGATGAGGCCCGCGACGAAAGCCTGCCGCTCCTGGAGCGGCTGAAGTTCCTGGCGATCACGGCGTCGAACCTGGACGAATTCTTCATGGTCCGCGTGGGCGGACTGCGGCTGCTCGTCGAGAAGGGGATCACGACGCCCGATCCGGCGGGCATGACGCCCGCCGATCAGCTCGCGGAGATCAGCACGCGGGCCCACCAGATGGTCGCCCAGCAGCAGGCCTGTTTTGCCGAGCTGGAGCAGAAGCTGGCCGAGGGGGGCATCCGCCGCGTCCGCGGGCAGGATTTAACGGACCGGCAGGCCAAGACGGTCGAGCAGGTTTTTGACGGCGAGATTTTCTCGGTGCTCACGCCGCGGGCCATTCGCTCAGCGGACGAGTTTCCGCTGCTGGTCAACCAGATGCTGCATGTCTGCGT
Organism: Pirellulaceae bacterium; assembly: GCA_035649715.1. GTDB lineage: Bacteria > Planctomycetota > Planctomycetia > Pirellulales > Pirellulaceae > CAYLLN01. Next base: position 6,250 of record DASRJB010000202.1, on the reverse strand, counting down.
GCAGCTGGCGGCCGATGCCACGAGCGAGGGGCAGCCGCGGTTTGCCATCATCCCGCTGGGCCGGACGATGCCGCGGTTCCTGACGCTGGGCTCGGACCGCGGCCACTCGTTTGTGCTGCTGGAAGACGTCGTGGCGCGATACTTGGGCCGGTTCTTTCCCGGCGAAAAGGTCGAGGCTCACGCCGTCTTCCGGATCACGCGCAACGCCGACTTCACGCTTCGCGACGACCTGGCGCAGGACCTGTTGGCCGGCATGGAGGGCATCCTGACGGCCCGCAAGCACGGCCAGTGCGTGCGGTTGGAGATCGCCGCCGACGCCGGTGAAAAAGTGCTCGCCTTTCTGACGCAGTCGCTGGGCGCGGTGGCAGCCGACATCCTCCCGACGGCCGCGCCCATCGACCTGGCGGCGTTCATGTCGCTCACGGATCGCCCCGGTTTCGATGCGCTCAAGTACGAGCCCTGGCCACCGAAGGCTGCGCCGGAGATCGACCCCGGCACGCGGATGTTCGACATCCTGGCCCGCCGCGACGTGCTGCTCTACCACCCCTACCAGGCGTTCGATCCGGTGCTGCGGCTGATCGAGGAGGCGGCGGCCGATCCGGACGTGCTGGCGATCAAGCAGATTCTCTATCGCACCAGCCGCAACAGCCCGATCGTCGCCGCACTGGCGCGAGCGGCACAGCGGGGCAAGTACGTGACCGTGATCGTCGAGCTGAAGGCCCGCTTCGACGAAGCCCGCAACATCGAATGGGCCCGCAACCTGGAAGAAAACGGCGTGCAGGTGATTTACGGCGTGAAGGGGCTCAAGACGCACGCCAAGACCTGCATCATCGTCCGCCGCGAGCCCCACGGCGTCGTCCGCTACGTGCATTTCGGCACGGGCAATTACAACGAGATCACCGCCCGCATCTACAGCGATGCCAGCCTGCTGACCAGCAACGAGGAGCTCGGCGCCGACGCCGTCGCCTTCTTCAACGCGATCACGGGCTACTCGCAGCCGCAGCGCTACCGCAAGATCGAGGCCGCCCCGACGGGCCTGCGGCCGCGGATCGTGGAGCTGATCGAGGCCGAAACGCACCGCCGCCAGCAGGGGCAAAAGGCATTCATCGACTCCAAAGTCAATTCGCTCGTCGATCCGGAGATCATCAACGCCCTGTATGCCGCCTCGCAGGCCGGAGTGCCCGTGCGGCTGAACGTGCGCGGGGCCTGCTGCTTGCGGCCGGGCGTGCCAGGCTTGAGCGAGAACATCAGCGTCATGAGCATTGTCGATCGGTACCTGGAGCACGCCCGCATCCTGCACTTCCATCACGGCGGTGACGAGCTGGTGTTCCTCTCCAGCGCCGACTGGATGCAGCGGAATCTCGACCGCCGCATCGAGCTGCTCGTGCCCGTCGAGGACGGCCCCTGCAAACTGCGGCTGATCGAGATTCTGGAGACGTATTTCGACGACAACGTCAAGGCCCGCTATCTTCACCCCGACGGCTCGTACAAACTGGCCAAGCCCGGACGCAAGAAACGCCGCCGCAGCCAGGAAGTCTTGTATGAAGACGCCATCCGTCGCGTGAAAGAGTCCGAGCAGTCTCAGACCACCACTTTCGAGCCGCACCGCGCGCCGGGAACCGAGTGACCATGAAAACCCTGCTCCTCCTTCGCCACGCCAAGTCCAGCTGGAAAGACTCCGAAATCGACGACCACGACCGGCCGCTCAACAATCGCGGCAAGCGCGACGCACCGCGGATGGGCCAGCTGCTGAAGGACGAGCAGCTATTCCCCGATTACCTGATTACCTCGTCGGCCAAGCGCTGCCGCAAGACGGCCGAGCACGTGATTCACGCCAGCGGCTATCGCGGCGAGACGCGGATCACGGGCGAGATTTACGAGGCGGACGCTGAGAAGCTGCGCGAATCGCTGGCCGCCCTGCCCGCCGAGCCGGCGCGCGTGCTCCTCATCGGCCACAATCCCGGCCTGGAGGAATTCGTCGAGCGTTTGACCGGCGCTTACACGCCGCTCACGACGGCTGCGCTGGCACAGCTCGAATTGCCTATCGATCGCTGGCGCGATCTGACCGCCGGAGTCCGCGGTACGCTCGTACGGGTCTGGCAGCCGAGGGAATTAGATTAGTGGTTACCGCTACGAGCAAAACAAAAGGCGGCGGATCGACATCCGCCGCCTGCGCTAAATCACTTGCGAACCTGAAATGGTTGCAACCTACGGGGCCTTCTTCTTGCCCGGGATTGCCTTGAATTCTTCCAGCGTCAGGCTGCCGTCCTTGTCCTTGTCCGCTGCAGCGAATCGTTCCTCGGCCTTGGTTTTCTTCTCGCCCTCGCGATTGGCGACGTATTCTTCCTTGCTCAGCTTCTTGTCGCCGTTCTTGTCCAGATCGGCGAACTGCTCTTCAGGCGTCTTGCCCTTCTTCTCTTGCGCCGTCCCGAGCACCGGCAGAACCAGCGCGGCCGCTAGGGCCACCAAACAAATCTTCTTCAACATGGAATGCTCCTCACGAAAGACGATGAAATGACTGTGGGTCCAATGCCCATCGCAGGGATTATGACGCGCACGACCCCCACTTTATGCGCGCGAAGTTTCCCTTGCTCACTTGTAATGTCATAAGCGAAACCGTTGCCAACTTCTAGTGTCTGCGCGAAATCGTTGTAAGTGCTTTCCCGGAAAGAGTTTGGCATGCAGCCCGATTCAGCCCGCGCCGCGCAGCTGGGCCTGTTCCGCCTGCTCGACCGGCCGGATTGTCACGACTTCCGCCAGCTTTGTCGCCGTTTCCAGGACCACAATCGTCGGCCGGCCGAACGTCCAGCCGCTGGTTTCGCCCGGGTTGATCAGCAGGCGGCCTGCCTCGTCGGTCTTGATCCGCGGCTTATGCGTATGGCCGAAAACCGCGACGTCCCAATCGTCGGCCTGCCCGCGGAGCTGCCGCTCCATGTGGCAGAGGATGAACCGCGTGCCGTCGGTTGCGGTGTGCCGCACGGGCGGCTCGCCGATCTTTCCCACCAGCGTGAAACCGGCAAATAGGCCGACCTTGTTCCCTTCGTTGTCGCCAAAGCAGCCAACGAAAGGCGCGCGCAGTTTTCGCAAGGGCGGCACCGCAAACGTCGAAACGAGGTCGCCGGCGAACAGCACCAGCTCCACCTGGGCCCCGTTAAAATAGTCCACGACGGCCCGAATGTTCGCGAGATGATCGTGAGTGTCGGCAAATATCCCCACGCGCATGGGCGACATCTTATCAGGTCACGGCGCCGCTGGCTTCGCGGCCGGGCGAGTCAGCACCGTGCCGGTATAGCTCGACCCCGTTGGCGTGTTCTTCGGCTCCGAGATCAGCAATAGCTGCTGGCCGTCCCAATTCCAGACCAGGCCGAGCATCCGGTCGTCGGCCGGCTCGACTACGACCAGCTTGCCATTTTGCCAGGCGTACTTGCCGTTGAAGATCGACGCCCGCGAGCTGAGCAGATACTGATTGTCGCCCAGGCTTTGCACCGTCGTCGGCTGAACGAACCCGGCTGGCAGCTTCGCTTCCCAATCACCATCGAGCCGCGGCGCGAAGGGATTGCGCCAATTCATGGATGCCCGCCCGCCAAAATAGACGGCCACGAGCAACATGACGAGCAGCAGCCCCCGCAGCGAAAATCGCAGGCCAAAACCACGTTTTGCCCCAGGCGGCGGAGCGGGCGCAGTAGCCGAAACGGCGGTTTGGCTCATGAGTCAGTTCCTGCAAGCCCGGCCTACGGCGATTGAGACGACGCCGGTGGCGGCACGGATTCCGGCGGCGGCCCGTCCCACCGTGGCGGCGGGGTCCAGCGGCGGTTCTTCACCGCGTGGTCGTACTGCTGCCACTGCTCCCGGTCGTGCTCGGCTTGCCGGTAAAAGCCGAAGGCGGTGGCTCCAATTGCCGCCACGGCCATCAGCGAGAAGATCGCCAGACCCGCCCTTCCGCCAGCGGACTGTAGCGGCCCCAGCCGCGAGGCGAGCAGACCCACGGTAATCACAGCGGCCGACAGGCAGACGCCCGCGAGTGCGATCGATTGCGTGCTGGGAATCTCCTTCTGCCCCCACAACGTGCTCGGTTTCGGCGGCAGCACGTCGGCGTGGGCCGCGGCGGGCCACCAAGAAAAAGCGACGGCCGCGATGGTTATCGCGGCCGATTGCAGGTGGATCGGTCTCATGATCGCGCTGCCGCGACGCTGACTAAAACTGATACGAACTCCCGCAGCCGCAGGTCTTCTTGGCCATCGGCACGCTCAGGTGAAAGCCGCTCTGCTCCAGACCCTGGATATAGTCGAGCGTGGCCCCTTCCAGGTACAGTTCGCTCTTCTTATCCACGACGACGGGCTCTCCATAGAAGTCATAGCGGCTGTCCTTCGCTTCATCGTAATCGTTGGCCAACATCAAGCGGTGCTCGTGGCCGCTGCATCCGCCAGCGATCAGCTTCACGCGCAGGAAGGTATCGGGGGTGGCCTGGGCGCTCTGCTTGTGCTGCTTCAGGGCGCTGACGGCCTTCTCGGTCACGGTGATCGACGACATTACTGGCAACTCCTGGGATTTAGTATTCGCCAAATGTTGTTTGTTTCGGCAAACGGCTATGTCAAAAGTAGTATAACGGCCCCGCAGGCAGCTGAAAGCGGAATTCCGCCGGCTGCCGCAGACCGCACCTAAATTCTTCGCCAGCCACGACTTTTGTCAAGTCTTGGCGAGGCTGCTCAGTCGCCGCAGGCGATGGACATTCTCGGCGACGGCCGCTACGGCATAGTCGATTTCCTCTTCCGTATTGAACCGCCCGATCCCAAATCGCAGGCTGGCCCGCGTCAGGTCTTCGGAAAGTCCGATCGCCCGCAGCACGTGGCTTGGCTCCGGGTTGGCGCTCGTGCAGGCCGACCCGCTGGACACCGCAATGGTTTTGAGGCTGATCATCAGCGCCTCGCCGCTCACGAGCGGAAATGCGCAGTTGAGATTGCCAGGCAGCCGCAGTCCCGGCTCAAACTCCGGGCCATTGAGCATCACGTCCGGCACTTCGGTTGAGAGTCCATTCCAGAGCCGGTCCCGCAGGGCGAGCAGCCGCGCCGTTTCGGACGGCATTTCAGCGAGGCACAGCTCCAGCGCCTTCGCAAACCCGACGATTCCGGGCACGTTGAGCGTGCCGCTGCGCAGGCCCCCTTCCTGCCCGCCGCCTTCGATCAGCGGGTCGAGGCGCACCGGCGAGCGGGAGGCGTCAGCCTCCCGATCATTCGGAAGCCCCGGATTCACGTGATCGGGAGGCTTACGCCTCCCGCTCGCCGACTTTCGAACGTACAGCCCGCCGATGCCCTTCGGACCATAGATCTTGTGCGCGGAAAAGCTCAGCAGATCGATGCCCAGCTCTTCGACATCAACGGGAATCTTGCCCACGGCCTGTGTCGCGTCGCAGTGCAGCGGAACTCCGCGTCTGGCGCAAATCGCGGCAATCTCGCGGATCGGCTGGATCACGCCGATCTCGTTGTTCGCCAGCATCACCGAAACCAGCAGCGTCTCGTCCCGGATCGCCGCGGCGACTCGCTGCGGATCGAGCCGGCCGGCCCGTGCGTTGCCATGCGGCTCGACGTCCAGCAGCGTTATCTCAAAGCCGCGCCGCGCCAGCCGCCGCAGCGGATCGAGCACGGCCTTGTGCTCCGTGGCCGCGCTGACGATATGGTCCCCCGTGCGGCGCGTCCGGTCGGCCAGGCCGCGGATCGCCAGGTTGTTGCTCTCCGTCGCACCGCTGGTGAACACAATCTCCCGCGGCTGTGCGCCGATGCCGGCGGCGATCAAGTCGCGGGCCCAATCGACGGCGTCCTTGGCGTCCGTTCCAAAGCTGTGGTTGATGCTGCCCGCGTTGCCGAACTTCTCGGTGAAGTACGGAAGCATCGCCTCGACGACCCGCGGATCGACGGGAGTCGTGGAGTGATTGTCGAGAAAAATGGGTAACGCGGCGGCCATCAATGGCATTGTACCCAGGCGGGCGCTGTGGCTTGCAGACTATTTGGCGCACGCGCAGCGACTATGCTAGTGTGGCCCCGACCTCCCACGAGCCGGCTGAAATGTTGTTTCGTTTCACACCGCACTTCGCCGCCGCGCTGATTGCGCTGCACCTTCTGGCTGGCCGCGTCACCGCCGAGGACTGGCCCGGATTTCGCGGGCCGACGGGCATGGGCCAGAGCGCAGAGGCGGGCTTTCCGCTGGAGTGGTCGGCCGACGGCAAGAACATCCTTTGGAAGTCGCCTCTGCCGCA
>DASRJB010000201.1:0-2011 GCA_035649715.1 Pirellulaceae bacterium | reverse complement strand
GGCACCAGCCCGTCACGCTCGCCCGAGCGGGCCAGTTTTTCCACTTCCGCGGCAGCGGCGACGGTCCGCGTGGCGTTGAAGTTTGCCGCCAGGCCCTTCAGCGAATGTGCCGCCTGGTGCACGCGCGGCCAGTCGCCGGCGTCCAGCCCGGCAGAGAGCGTCCGCAGCCGCCGCGGCCCATCCTCGCGCAGCAAGTCAATCATCTCGCGAAACAGCTGCGCGTCGAACGCCATTCGCTCCAGGGCCGCCGTTTTGTCGAAGACTCGGTTCATAATCGCGCACAACGAAACGAGGCTGGAACAGGTCCGCGGCGGACGAGCCAGTATAGTCGCGGGCTCTCCCGGCGGGCGAGCGTCATTTCATATCGTCGATGGTGGCGACGGCCAGCACTTTGTCGCCCTCGGTCGTGACGCGGATCGGCATCCCGGCTTTCAAATCTTCGAGCCGCGCGGGCTTGCCGTGGACCGTGACCTTGGCATCCGAGCCGACGGCGTGCGAGTGCTCCTTCCCGGCCTTGTCCTTCATGACGAGCCGCCCCGCGCTGACAGAGACAACCATCCCTTCGTGCGTCGCCGGATCGGCAGCCAGCGCTGTCGCTGCGATCGCCGCCGCGCACAGGCCCACCACGACCATCAACGAAATTTTTGCAAACATGGCGATTTTCTCCTGACAGGAACATGACGATTCGCCAGGAGTTGGTAATGCAACATCGATGCCACTGCGGGCGCCGGGCGGCTTCGCGCGAGGCGACTGTTTCCCGGCAATCCGCGCTGGCTGAACTTTGACCAGCCGAAATGAGGGCAACTGCCTTACAAAATGAGCCACTCGGCAGGCGTTTGTTTGGCCGGGTCGGGCAAATCCTCCCACAGTCGGCGGCCTCCCTCGACGACGGCCCGGTTGTGGCCGCGGCGCACTCCGTCGGGCAGCTCCTCGACCTCCTTGGCGTTGCCGCCCCCCAGCACGACATAGTCCGCCATCACCACGTGCTGGAGCGACGGCACGATCTCATGCACGGCCTTTTGCCACTTTTTGCTGCCCAGTTTTTCGAAGCTCTTGTCGCCGAGCCACTCCCAGAGCCGCTGCTCTCCCCAGTGCAGCCGCCCCAAATCGAGCGACAGCACCAGGTGGTCGGCGATCAGCGCCGAGCCGACACCCGTGCCCAGCCCCAAAAACAGCATCCGCCCGCCGTCGTAGCTGCCCAGCGCCTGCAAGCTGGCGTCGTTCATGATCCGCACCGGCTGCTCGAAGAGGGCGGACAGATTACAACCGACCCAGCCGGGCCCCAGGTTTTGCGGTTCCTCCACCACGCGGCCGCCGCTGACCCGGCACGGCACGCCGAGGGCAACCGCTTCATACGACCAATCCTCCGCCGCCCCCTTGACCTTGGCGATCATTGCCTCGGGCGTCAGATCCTTGCCCGAATCGAATTTGCGGTGCTCCTGGTGGCTGGTGTGCCACAGCTTCGCGGAGCTGCCGCCGATATCGATCACGAGAACGTTCATAGCGCCTCGCTTTAACCAGGCAACTTTGCGACGCCAGAGCGGGTCGCGTTCTGATCGTGGCTCGCCGGCTGTTCGGCGCGGCCGGCTGCCAGCTCTCTCCGCGGGCGGCGCAGGCCCAGCCCCTGCAGATCGTCGGCGAGCAACCGGTCGATGAGCTCCGCCACGCCGGCTCCGTCGGCCTGGGACATGACCAGGTCGCAGCGCTCCTTCACCACCGGCAGGGCGTTGTCCACCGCGACGGCGACGGCGCAGGACTCGAGGAACGCATGGTCGTTCTCGGCGTCGCCGATTCCCACCACGTGGTGCGGCGAGATTTGCAGCCGCTTGAGGGCCCGCTTGAGCCCCGTCGCCTTGTTCACGCCGCTGGGGAGCACCATGACGGCCCGCTTGTTGAAAATGATCTGATATTCGATGCCCAACGACTGGATCGCCTCGAGCACGACGGCCTCGTGCGGCCGCCAGGTCGCGAATATGACTTTCCCGACCGAGAACGGCTGCACGCCGCGGCG
>DASRJB010000200.1:0-5105 GCA_035649715.1 Pirellulaceae bacterium | reverse complement strand
CAGCTCGCCGGAGACGACCCGCATCGGCTCGATGATCTCGGTCGTCAGCCGCGTCTGGAACCGGCCGCCTTTTTCCTCCAGCCGGTTGTTCTGGATCTCGATGACGATCGAGGCCAGCCGCTCGGCGATGGCCGTCGTGTTCTGGCCGACGAGCTTCTGCCGCTTGTGGTACTGCATCAGCTGGTCCTTCTGCTCCGCGGCCAGGTCGGGCCGGGTCTTCACCGCGGCCTCCAGCGCCCGGCAGTCGGTCAGCAGCTCGTCCTGGTTCTTTGTCAGCCGCTCGAACTCCTGCCGCTGCTCCTTCTCGCGGCGGAGGATGTCGGTCCGCAGCTCGTCTTCGGTGACGATTCGCAGCAGGAACTCCGACGAGCGGCCGACGTTCGGCCCGCTCACGTCGTCGTTGTCGGCCGATTCGAAGCGAAAGCTCAGGCCGGTTCCCGTCGGGACCTTCAGCGGCTCGATCTCGATCCCGTCGTCGAGCGAGAGCTCCGTTCCGCCGAATTTGCCCTTCAGTTGCTCGAACTCCACCCCGCCGGTCGTTGCCTCCTGCATCGGGTCTTCGCCCTTCCAGCGATAGACGACGCGGCCCGACGTGATGCCAAAATCGTCGCTGACGCGGCAGGTAAACGGCACCACGGCCTTCACCGTCACCATCCCGCCCACGCCGATCAGCCGCATCCGCACTCGCGGCTCGCGGTCGGCCCGCTTGCGAATGGCAAAGGTCGTCGGCCGGCGGCTGGTCAGCCCGAGCGTGTCTTCCAGGTCGAAGACGTAGGTCCCGATGACCAGCTTGTCGGCCGGCACCTGGCCAGCGAGGCGCGTGCCCGCGTCCCGCAGCAGGGCCGCCGTGCCGCGATGTTGGGCCTTGGCCGCGGTCTTGGGCTCCGGTTGAATGAACAGCTCGCCGTCGTAGCGCAGGTCGCCCCGCACCAGCGGCTTATTGGCCGCACCGCTAAGCTCCAGGCTGCTGCCGGCCAGCACGTAATAGGGGCCGCGCCCGGGAGGCAATTCTTCCGGTGAGCCGCCCGTGTACTTCGGCGGTGTGACCACAATTCTCAGCTCGGCGACTCCCGGCTGTTCGACCAGCTCCACGCGGACCCACTCGGTGACGGCATCGCCGCCGCGGGCGCGGAACTCGAACGGCTCGATCACGTTGGCGAACGTCGCCTCGAACTGCCGCTCGCCCTTCTTCTTCATCGCCAAGGGCCCGCGGCTCTTCGTGCGGCGAAACTCGAGCACGACCGATTCGGGAATGACGACGCTGTCTTCGGTGACGGTAACCAGCTGCGTCCAATCCTCGCCGCGGGGAAAGACGACCGCGCCGTTTTTGTCCACACGCTCGATCTTCAAGTAGGTCTTTTGCGGCCAGTAGCGGTCGCCCAGCAGGATGTTGCGGTTGAACCAGATCGCCAAGGGTTCGGTGGCCCGGACGCCGACCGCGATGCCGCCGAGCGCGAGCACCGCCAGGGTAAGCAGCAAGACATTTAGCCGGAATTCGCGGCCGTCGAGCACGCTGGCGAAGTTGACCCCCTCGGCGGCTTTGGTCCCGCGAAGGACCGTCTGTTCGACGAGCGCGGCGGACATGCCGCGTTTCTCGGCGTTCTCCAGCCGTGCGAGCTGGAGGGCCGAAATCAGCCCCTGGCCCAGCTCCTTGTTGTGGGCTTCGACTTCCAGGGCCAGGGCGTCGTCGCTCGCCGTCGCCGCCAGTGGGCGGATCAGCCGCCGCTGCACGAGCCAGCCGATGGCGGCGACCATCAAGACCAGCATCACGGCCCGCTGGGCGCGGTCCATGCGGAACAGCCAGTCGAGCACCAGGTCGGCCGCGGCCAGGCCAATTGCCAGCCAGAGCACGCGGCTGAGCCCATCGACCCAGAACCAGGCCGCGACCTGCGACCGCAGCCGGGCCAGGCGGGCGGAAACGCCCGAGGTGTGCTGCGACAGGGAAGGGTAGGGGATGTCGGACATGGTGTTTGTAGGGACCGCCCTCTGTGGCGGTTAGGGAACGCCGCGGAGGGCGTTCCCTACAGGAGTTTGTATCGCTTGCGGAGCAGCCATTCGAAGCCGAGCAACCCGACGAGCGCGACGAGCATGCCGCGGACGTCCCACACTGGCTTGGGCGGGCTGCGGACCTCGACGGACTCGGTCTTGTCGGGCACGGCGGCGGCGAGCTGGTCGAGCTGGTTCACGTCGAAGTACTTGCCGCCCGAGAGGCTGGCCAAATCCATGAGCAGCGGCTTGTTCAGCCAGACCTGGTTCGTCTCGACGCTGGGCAACTCGACCGTGAACGGCGTCTCGATCACGCCGCTGTCGGCCTCGCTGGCCGGCAGAGCGACGCGAATGGTATGGACGCCGGTCTTCTTGGCGAGCAGCGTGGCCTCGAAGCCGCCGGGCTGATTCGGCAGCGCCACCAGCGGCACGGTTTCCGGCGCGTCGCCGCCGACTTGCAGCGCGGCGTCGATCTTCGGCAGCGCCAGCGGATTGAACGACGCGTCCTGCAGGCGGGCGGTGATGGTGATCCGCTCGCCGATCTCGTAGCGGTCGCGGTCGGTCTCGACGTAACCGCGGCGGCGGCCTTCCAGCGAGCGGCCCTCGACGAGGTAGCGGATCGCTTGAATCCAGAACTTGTCGAAAAACTCGGCCTGCCGCCCGGCCTTCCGCCACCGCCAGGTGCCGTTGAAGCCGAGATAGAGCGTGTGGCCCGAGCCGTAGCGGCCGGCGACCATCAGCGGGCGCGAGCCCTCGACGCTGCGGAGCGTCGGGTCGCTGTGCTCGACCAGCACCTGCGAAGTCGGCTTGGCGTCTTTCGAGGGGAAGCTCCAGAAAATGCCCGGCAGCGTTTCCCAGCGGCGGAGCGTTTCGTCGCGCTCGGGATAGAACCGCATCACCGGATGGTCGGCATTGGAGGGGACGACCTTCATGTTCCAGGCCCGCTGGTTCGTCGAGAGCAGCGCCGCAACTTCCAGAGCCCCCACGTCGCCGAAGCTCACGGGGAGCACCTGTCCCAGGCCGAGCGTGCGGCTGTTGGTCAGCAGGCGGCCAGAGTGCTTGGGGCCGGCCATGAACAACAGGCCGCCGGAATGCTCGCCGACGAACTGCTTGAGCAATTCGATCCAGGCCGTGTCGAATTCCTGCGGATTGGGATCGAAGAGCAGGATCACGTCGTACTGGAACATTTCCTGCTTGTTGATCGGCAAATGCGTGATCGGCAGCGTCCCTTCCTGGGCCCGCTCTTCGTCGAGCGTCTGGAGCCAGCAGGAGACGGTGATCGTCTTGTCGCGGGAGAGCAGCTTCTGAACCAGGCGGTATTCCCAGGTCGGCGCGCCGGCGACGAGGAGCACGCGGACTCGCTCGCGGCCGAGCACCTTCACCACGGCGCTGGCCAGCTGGTTGTCGTCTTCGGCCAGCTCGTCCGCAACCGGTTCGACCTTCACGGAATAGATGTAGCGGCCGGCCTCTTTCGGCGTGTGCGAGAACTGTGCGGGCAGGCGGCCGCCGCCCGGCGGCACCGGCAGCTGGAGCGACTGCACGACCGTGCCGCTGCCGATCGCCAGGTCGTTGTCGCCGACGCGCTGCTCGACCAGCTCCACGCGGACCTCGCCCGCGTCGATCCCTTCGGCGACGACGATGGCGTCGATTTCGAACGGCTCCTCCTGCCAGACTTGCGGCCGGACGTAGAGGTTGGCCAGCTTCAGGTTGCGGGGGCGGCTGGGATCGCCGACGCCCACGATCAGCAGCGGCACGCCGCGGGCCTGGGCCTCGCGGGCGGCCTCGCGGGGGTCGTCTTTGCCGGTGTGCTGGCCGTCGGTGAAGATGACGATCGCCGCCGGGTTGTCTGCCGTGAGCGACTGGCGGATCAGGCCGAACAGGTCGGAGCCGCGGCCCTCGGCGACGAGTTGCGGCAGACGCGGCGAGCGGGAGGCGTCAGCCTCCCGATTACTCCGCGCATCGGACGAGTTCGACTTATCGGGAAGCTTACGCTTCCCGCTCGCCGCCTCGATCTTGGCATCGACCTTCGTCACCTGGTCGGCAAAGTTCAGGGCGGTCACCTTGCCGCGCTCGGCCAGATCGGCCAGCAGGCGCCCGCCGTCCGCCGCCAGCACTTCGTTGACGATGGCCACCCGCGTCGGACGATTCTGCCGCACGTCCGATTCGCTCTTCGCCAGCGCCGCCGCGGCGATCTTCGCCGCCGCTTCGTCGGCGTAGCGATCGGCCGTGTTCATCGACTGCGACGCATCGCGGGCGAAGACGATTGTCGGCTGGATCGAGCGGCTCGTGAGATAAACGAGGGCCGGCCCCAGAAAGATGCACGTGAGCAGCAGCACGACTCCCGCCCGCAGCGTCGCGAGCAGCATCCGGACCCACATCGGGCAGGTGTCCATCTCCCGGCGGTAGACCGAGAAGACGGCGTACAGGATAGCGGCCACCACCGCGATCAAGACGAACACGCCCCAGCTCGCCGGCAGGTTCGTCCAGAGCAGCTCCGGCTGCGCGTTCTCCGGCGAGCGGCTGAAGTCGTAGCCCAGCCACTCCAGCAGCGTCCGCTGCCAGGGAGCGATAGCCGATAGGATTCCAGGAAATTGATTCACGGTTTCACTTCTGGTTCCCAAGCTCTGCTTGGGAACCCGCGTTTGGAAGCTCTGCTTCCTTTTCGTGTTGGACTGGAAGCGGAGCTTCCAGACTTGCGGTCCCAAGCGGAGCTTGGGACCGAGGGGCTAGTATCTGCTCATGCGGCTCAGGCTGGGCATCTCCAGGCGGTTGACCGTGGCGCCGAGCGGGTCGATCTCGGTGACGCCGGTGGCATCGACGACGACGGTGTTGCCGCCGGCCAAGCGCTGCGCGCCGTAGGGGTTCACGAACTTGCCCTGCGCCCAGACGACGTTGCCGCGGCGATCGAACTCGCGAACCTGCGGCGTCTGCACGGCGCAGATCAGCGTGTTGCCGCTCTCCAGCCGCTGGGCGGAGAAGACCATGCCCACGCCGGCCAGCTCCCAGACCTTCTGGCCCGCGCTGTCCACCTCGACGACCTTCTGCGCGTGCTGGAGGGCGACGAGCGTGCGGCCGTCCTCGAGGCGGTGAGCATCGACGGGCCGGCCTTCGAGCGTCGC
>DASRJB010000199.1:0-2149 GCA_035649715.1 Pirellulaceae bacterium | reverse complement strand
TCGCCGCAACTCTCTGCCTCGCTGGCCCCGCCTTCGCCCGCCTGCCGAATATCTTGCTGCTGATCGCCGACGACCAGCGGCCGGATACGATTCGCGCGCTGGGCAACTCCCACATCCAGACGCCGCACCTGGACGAGCTGGTCCGCCGCGGCACGGTCTTCACGCGGGCGACTTGCGCCCATCCGCTCTGCTATCCCAGCCGGGCCGAACTGCTCACCGGCTGCACCGGCTTTCGCAGCGGCACTTATAGCGAGCTTAAGCTGAACGAGGGCGTGCCGCTCTTGCCGCGGCTGCTGAAGGCGGCCGGCTACCGCACGTGGTACGTCGGCAAGTGGCACACGGCGGGTCGGCCTAGCACGGTCGGCTACGACGAGTGCGACGGGCTCTATGCCGGCGGCCGGGTTGGCGAGGAACCGTATGTCGATTTCCGCGGCCGGCCGGCGACCGGCTATCGCGGCTGGCAGTTTCAGACCGACGCCGGCCAGCGGTTTCCCGAGAAAGGCACCGGCCTGACGCCCAACATCAGCGCGGAATTTGCCGACGCGGCGATCCGGCTCATTTCGCAGAAGAGCGAGCAGCCGTTCTTCGTGCACGTCAACTTCACGGCCCCGCACGATCCGCGGATCTGGCCGCCGGGCTACGAGAAAACGTACGACGCGGCGAAACTGCCGCTGCCGGCGAACTTTCGGGGCGAGCATCCGTTTGACCACGGCAACGCCCGCGGTCGGGACGAGGTGCTGCTGCCCTTCCCGCGGACCGAGGGCGACCTGCGGCAGGAGCTGGCCTGCTATTACGCGGTGATCTCACACCTGGACGCCCAGCTCGGCCGCATTCTGAAAGCGCTCGACGAAACCGGCCAGCGCGCGAGCACGCTCATCGTCTTCACGGCCGACCACGGCCTGGCGATCGGCAGCCATGGCCTGGTCGGCAAGCAGAACATGTACGAGCACACGATCAACGTCCCCTTCGTGATCGCCGGCCCGGGCATTCCCGCGGGCGAGAAGCGCGCCGCCCAGTGTTATCTCCGCGATTTGTTCCCGACGTTCTGCGACCTGGCCGGACTCGCTACGCCGCCGATGGACGGCCGCAGCCTCGCGCCCGTGCTCCGTGGCGAGAAGGCCGAAGTCCACCCGTTCATCGTCGGCTACTTTCAGGATTCACAGCGGATGATCCGCGAGGGCGATTGGAAGCTCGCCTGGTATCCGAAGATCGACCGCTGGCAACTCTTCAACGTCGGCAGCGACCCGCACGAGCTGCGCGATTTGATTGCCGACTTGGCCCAGCGGGATCGAGTGGCCGACCTGCGGGCGAAGCTGCTGGCCTGGCTGAGAGAACAGGGCGACACCTCAGCCCGGGAGTCAAAGGAAAAATAGTTACAATATTTCTCAAAGTGAACGGAATAATACATGAGTCTTGCGCATCTAGATGGAAGAGGGCCTGCGCGCGATGGGCGACCCGGCTTGCCACGGGCTTGTCCATCCGGTCGCACCGGATCGGGCCGCGCGGAAGACGGCGGAGTGAGTTCTCTAACACTGATAAGTAGTATTTAACGGCCCGCAGCTGCTCGTGCCGTAAGTCGCTGGCGATTCGAGGGTTGCGACGAAGAATTGCGAAAAAAGGCGCGTTCGCCCCTGCCCAACCAGGGGGCTGATAATTGCTGCCGCGATTACACCTGACCACGCAGCCCCGACGCCCGAAATCCTGGCAACGAAAAGCACATCATGCACCTCCTCCTGCCACTGCTCGCCTTGCTGGCCGCCGACGCCCGGCCGAACATCGTCTTCGTCCTGGTCGATGACATGGGCTATGCCGACCTGGGCTGCATGGGGGCCAAGGATATTCGCACGCCGCATATCGACCGGCTGGCGAGCGAAGGGCTGAAGTTCACCGACTTCTATGCCAATGCTCCGGTCTGCACGCCGACGCGGACGGCTTTCATCACGGGCCGCTGGCAGCAGCGCCTCGGCTTCGAGTGGGCGATGGGTTTTACGGCCGAGCAGTACCGCCGCGTGAATGGCCAACTGGTGGAAGAGCCGGACAAGCTGGCGTTCGGGTTGCCACAGGGCGAGACGACGATCGCCGAGCTGCTCAAAAACCAAGGCTACGCCACCGGCGCATTCGGCAAGTGGCACTTGGGCTATCAGCCGGA
>DASRJB010000198.1:0-8323 GCA_035649715.1 Pirellulaceae bacterium | reverse complement strand
TCGATCAGGCGGCGGGCCAGCAGGCACTGCCGGGCGAACGACGCGGTCCCCTTGGATTTCGCGTCCAGCCCGTACATCCGCCGCGTGGCTTCGGTCTCGTCCTTTATCTCAGTCAGCTCGGGCACGGCCGTCTGCATCCGGTAGGCCAGCTCGTAGTTGGCGATCGCCGACTCGACGGCATCGACGCGGCCCAGCCGCTCGGCGACCTGAGCGTCGAGTTGCTTGAGCAGCGCGAGCTTGTTGCGCTGGAGGGTGCCACTCGCTTCGCGCGGGACGATGTTGGCGACCGGCGGATTGTCGGCGGTGAAGATCGAGCCCTGGTAGCTGGCCGGAAGAAAGCCGCTGTTGAAATTGTCGAGGCCGCCGGGTGGAATCAGACCGCCGTTGATGACGATGAAGCCCGGCAGGTCGCGGCACTCGCTCCCCAGCCCGTAGCCGAACCAGGCCCCCATGCTCGGCCGCCCCTGCATGCCATTGCCGGTGTGCAGGAAGTAATTGGCCGACGTGTGTTCGGGAAACTGGCTGGTCATCGAGCGAATGACCGCCAGCTTATCGACGTGCTGGGCGACGTGCGGAAACAGGTCGCTGACAGGAATGCCGCTTTGGCCGTACGGCTTGAATTTCCAGGGGCAGCCGAACGTGTTGCCGTTGTTGTTGAACTGCGTCGGCTCCATCTTGAGGCCGAACGGCCGGCCGTGCTCCTGGTTCAGCCGCGGCTTGGGGTCGAATGTATCGACCTGGCTCGGGCCGCCGTCCATGTACAGGTAGATGACGCTTTTGGCCCGCGGCTTGAAATGCGGCTGCCGCGGCGCGAGCGGATCGTTGCCCTTGATGTCCGCCCCTTCGAGGTCGCGCGATGCCCACAGCGCCGCCAGCGCTACTGCGCCAAAGCCGCAGCCGGCCTGCTGCAGGAAGTCGCGGCGGCTGGTGGGCGGGGCGGTAAGGCGGTGGCAGGGGAACATGCGGATCTTATTCGACGAGTACGAATTCCTTGACGTTGAAGAGAACGTGGGCCAGATCCGTCCAAGCGCGCTCGTCAATTGCCCCGTAATCCCTGCCTTGCTGCTCCAAAAAACCTCGCGCGGCAGCGATTTCTGCAGTGTCGGGCTCCCGGCTGAAAGTCGCCAGGTACATCCGCTTGATTCGCCCTTCGATCGTGGCGTCCTTCTCGGCCAGCAGCCCCCGGGCCCAGTGGCGAGCCTGTTCGGCGACGAAGGGATCGTTCATCAGGATCAGGGCCTGGGCCGGGACGTTGCTGACGTTGCGGCGGCCGATCGTGCTGAAGGGAATCGGCGTGTCGAAGGCGAGCATCATCGGCGGCAGAAAATTGCGGCGGACGGCTGTGTAGATGCTGCGGCGGCCCGCGCCGTCGAGCGGACCGCTTTCGCCCGGACGGCCGCGGCCTTGCATGAACGGCGTCAGATGAACCGGCACGCTCGGCCCAAACCGTTGCCGATCCAGCCGGCCGCTGACGGCAAGGATCGCGTCGCGCAGTGACTCCCCTTCGAGCCGGCGCAGGTTCTGTCGATGGAACAGCAGATTCTCCGGATCGACCGCCGACTCCCGACTCCTGACCCCCGACGACTGCCGATAAGTTTCCGAGAGCACGATCGACCGGATCAGCCGCTTCAGCGACCAGCCGTCCTGCATGAATTGCCCAGCCAAGTGGTCGAGCAGCTCCGGATGCGTGGGCTTCTGGCCGAGGACGCCAAAGTTATCGACGCTGGGCACGATCCCGCGGCCAAACAGGTGATGCCAGACGCGGTTGACGATCACGCGGCTAACCAAGGGATTGCCGGGATCGACAAGCTGCCTGGCCAGTTCCAAGCGCCCTCTTGCCGGCTCCTGGCTGCTGATTCCTGACGTTACGGCATCGGGGGGCTGACGCCCCCCGCTCGCCATCGCCTCCAAGAGTCGCCGCGGCACCGCTGGTCCCGGCGTCTTGTGGTTGCCGCGGATCAGCAGGTGCTCGTCGGCGGGCGTGCCGTCCCACATGGCCAGGCAGAGCCGACCTGCTGGCTGAATCTGCTCGATAAGCTTCTCGCGGTCGGCCCGATAGGCTGCAATTGCGGCTTCCAGCTCCGGTGGCGAGTTCTCGTCGAGCTTAGCGGCGGCGATCAGCCAATTCGCGAAAACCGCGTGGTCGCGCGGGTGCTCGGCTGCCGCGATCCTGTCGGCGGCGAGCAGCTTCAAGGTCGCAGCGGCGGCCTGGCGGGGATTATCGGACAATGCCGTGGCAATCGCGCTGTTGCGGTTGACGGGCGCGGGCGGTCGCCGGACTTGCACGACCATCAGGACACGGAAGTCTTCACCTTCCTTGGGGCTAAACTCCAAGTGGCAGCGGTGTCCCGCGTAGCGAGATAAGTCGTGTGTGATCCAGCGGGTCGGCAGGTCGCTGTTGCCGCCGGTCTCCTTCTGCAATTCGCCGTGCAGCGGGCCGTTGATCATCGCGTGCGAAGCGACGGCGGCGTAAACCTGGCCGACGCCTTCGATCAGGTAATGCACGGGGCCGGAATCGATCGTAAAGGTCGGCGTCTTAAGCGTCCGCCCGGCCCGCACCCAGCCGCCGAGCCGCCCGGCGTCGCCTTCGTGCGGCGCGGCGACGCGCAGTTCGCCCCAGTTCCAGTCGCGGCAAGCCGCGCCATACGGCATCACTTCCAGTGGCCGGGCCACCTCGCCAGTCAGCACCAGCTCGCCCGCTTTGAGCGGCCCGCTGCCCCAGGTCGGCCCGTCGGTCATCCACGCGCCGGCCGGCGGCCGTGAGTAATCGACGATCACCTCCGCGCCGTCCAGATCCACTTCCGGAACGCCGAGGTCCCGGCCCCAATTTGCGGCGCGCTCGAAGAGCGGCTTCAGCAGCTCGTCGATCCGGGGCTCGAGGGCTTTGGCGATTGCGGCGGCGATCAGCGGGCGGTGTTTGGCGTCCAGCGCCGCCAGCTCGGCGGCAATCCGGCGGTCCTGCTCCCAGGTGCCGAACCGCGTCAGGCGATACGACGAGCTTTGCAGAAAGCCGGCCAGGGCGTAATAGTCCTGCTGGCTGATGGCGTCGAACTTGTGGTCGTGGCAGCGGGCGCAGGCGACGGTTAGCCCCAGAAACGTCTTGCTGAAGACGTCGAGCATATTGTCCTGCCGGTCGCACTCGTCCTTGCGGACATCGACCGGCGAATGGCACCACTCGCCAAGGAACCAGAAGCCCGTGCCGACGATCGACTCGTTGAACCGCTCGGTGGGATGCAGCCGCGGCTTTTCCAAAAGGTCCCCGGCGACGTGCTCGATGACGAATTGATCGTAAGGCACATCCGCGTTGAGGGCCCGGATGACGTAGTCGCGGTATTCGAAGGCGTTGGGGATGTTGTAGTCGAACTCGTGCCCGCGCGATTCGGCATACCGCACCAGGTCGAGCCAGTGCCGGGCCCAGCGCTCGCCGAAGTGGGGCGAGTCGAGGAGACGATCCACGACGGCCACGTAGGCTTTTCTCTCTTTCTCTCCGTCACTTTGTCCCTCCTTCGCTCCGTCCCGCGCTGAAGGAGAGACGGAGCGAAGGAGAGAGGGAGCGAGGGACAGAAACTCCTCCAGCTCGGCAGGCGACGGCGGCATGCCGATCAGGTCGAAGTACACGCGCCGCAGGAGCGTGTGCCGGTCGGCGGGTGGGGCAGGCGAGAGGCCGCGGGACTGGAGCTTCTCCAGGATATAGGCATCGACGGGATTTGGAATTGGTGACTTGGCATTTGGGATGGCAGGCACTGCCGGCTCTTGGATCGGCTGCCAGCACCAGTGTTCGGCCTGGCGTTTTTGCAGGTCGAACGCCTTGGTCACTGCCCCAGCCGCGGTCACCGGGGGATCGGCCGGCCAGGGCGCGCCCATCTCAACCCACTTCGTCAGCACCACGATGTCGTCCGGGGGCAGCTTCGTCTTCGGCGGCATCTGATACAGCGCGCCGTAGTTGATCGCATCGACCAGCAGGCTCTCTTTCGGCTTGCCCGGCACGATGGCCGGCCCCGTTTCGCCGCCCTTGAGCACGCCGGCCCGCGAATCGAGCCGCAAGCCGCCCTGCAGCTTCACGCTCTTGGCGCTATGGCATTCGAAGCAGCGCGAAACCAGTATTGGCCGCACCTGCTTTTCGAAGAATTCCTCGCCTGCGCCGTCCGCCGCCGGCAGGTGCTGGCCAACCGCAAGCAGCACACCGGCCGCAAGGCAGAGCAGGGCAGGGGGGCGGAGCATGCTCGCGAGTTTCCTAGCGTGGCTGGCGGCACTCATCGCGCCGAAAGGCGGGGCGGCGAACGCTTTTCAGTCTAGCCCCGGCCGCGAATGCGGTCAAAACCGGCGCGTCTTTGGCGGAGGGCGTCACGCGTCGGGCGTGTCAAGGATCGCTTGCAGCCGCTCGGCCAGCACGGGAGGGAGCTTCGCGGGCCAGCTTTGGTCGATCAGCCCGACTCCGATGAGGTCGCGAATATGCATACCATCCTCATTGCGATTACTTAACAGCATGATCCTGACAAGCGAACTCAGCTTGGTGACTCGAAAACCCGCGGGGTCGTCGATTGTCTCCAGATCGGGGCAGGGCAGGGGATCGTTTTCGCGGACCTGCTCGCCGGCAAACAGCAAGTGGATCGACTCGCTCGGCTTGGCGCTTGGGCCGTCGAGAAACATCGTCACGCCGAACGACTTTTCCGGGAGAAATCCGGCCCGCTCTATCGCGGCGGTCACGGCCGGCAAGTTTTCGCGGCGGATCAGCAGATCGACGTCGCGCGTGTTACGCACGGCGCCTTCATCGACGGTTGCGACCCACGAAGCCACGGCGTGCCCACCCACGACCGCGTACGGGATGCCGGCCTGGTTCAGGGCCGCCGTCGAGCGCAACAGCCGATCGCGAACTTTGGCCACGGCTCGCTCCATCCGGTCCAGGATTTCCCACGGCATCGTAACAGTCGAACGGGTCATACACCCATCGTAAGTTGATTCGGCAACAGCTGCCAATAACAAGTTAGCTTCGCGGGTTCACGATGCGGCCGTAGCGCAGGAGGGCTTCGACCAGGTAATAGTCGCCGTAAATCAGGCTGATGTTCTGGCCGGGATAGGTCCGTGCGCCGTGCAGCAGTAGCGCGGGATGCTGCGGCGGAGCGACGTACGAAGCGGAAGTCAGCGACTCGAGGATCATCACTGCAGACTGAAAATAGCGCTCGCCGCGGGCGGAATCGGTCTCGAGCGTAGAGAGCTCCAAGAGCCCCGAAGCTGCGACGGCAGCCGCCGACGAGTCTTTATAGGCGAGGCCCGTGTAGGTAGAGCTGAAGTCGGCCGGCGGGAC
Organism: Pirellulaceae bacterium; assembly: GCA_035649715.1. GTDB lineage: Bacteria > Planctomycetota > Planctomycetia > Pirellulales > Pirellulaceae > CAYLLN01. Next base: position 3,018 of record DASRJB010000198.1, on the reverse strand, counting down.
GAAATCGTCCGGCAGGTTCGCCAGGAAATAGTCGGCCGTCCGCCGCGCGGCTTCGAGGAACGTCGCATCGCCGGTTTCGCGAAACGTCATCGTGAAGCCATAAATGGCCCAGGCTTGCCCGCGCGACCACGTCGACTCGGCGCTCTTGCCCTGGGCGGTCGATTTGGAGAGCACGCCGCCGGTCGCCGCGTCGTAAGTCACGACGTGATACGTGCTGCCGTCGGGGCGGACGTGGTTTTGCAGCGTCTTGCTGGCGTGGCTGACTGCCATGTTGTAGAGGTCCTGCGCAGGACCGCCCGACCAGGTCGTTCCGCCATTCTTGGCCGCGTGGAACAGCAGCTCGAGGTTCATCAAATTGTCGATGATCACGCGGTAGCCCGTGCCGTCCCACGAGCGAATTGCGCCGACGGTCGGGTTATAGCGGCTGCTCAGCGAGCGGGCCGCCTCGAGCACGACCTCCTGGTAGTGTGGATCGCCTGTCAGCCGCAGGCCTTGGCCAAAGCTGTTAAAGAGCATGAAGCCGAGGTCGTGCGTGCTCGTGCGCGTCTTCTGACTTTCCAGGCCGGCACTCCAGGCGACGGCTTTGTTTCGCCACACGACGTCGCCGGTCCGCTCGTACATTTGCCAGAGCAGCCCGGGATAGAAACCCGCCGTCCAATCGGACGGCGCGACCGCGGTCCAACTTGTCGCCGTGAGTGCAGCCGTGCCGGCGTACCTCGTCTTGATGACGTTTTTGGCGTCGTGAGCAGCAAGCTTTGTCGCCGCAACCGCCAGGACGCCGGCTACGTCGATTGTGGGCAGTGCCGCATTGGGCTCCGGCAGGACTTCGCCGTCTGCACGGATTTCCAGCGCGTCGATGTCGAGCGCCGCCAGACCCACAGCGCTGCCGTCCAGCCGCAATCCCGGCTGATAGGTCTTGCTCGCCAGGTCGAAGCTGAACGCATCCTCGTCGTCGCCGGCCGCGCCGCTGACGGTGAACGGGCCGCTGGTGGAGAGATGCAGCGCTGTAGTATTGGTCAGATCCACGGCGTCGAGTTTTTCGCCGGTCGTCGTAAGGCCAAATTGGCTGCCGTCGAAGAGCAGCGACCACTTGCCGGCTGTGTTGGGACCGAGGCTCGTGGGCTGAAAGGCGAGCAGGTCTTCGCCGCCGCCCGTGGCCCCGGGAACGAAGAACCAGCCCGTGGTCGAAATCACGAGCCGGCCATCGGGCAACAGGGCCAGCGCATCGACGTCGGCCGAATCGAGCGCCAGCCCGACGTCACTGCCGTCGAAATAGAGCGACCAGCTGCCGGCCGTGTGATAGCCCAGGCCGCCGGCGGCTGGCGTGAACCGCAGCAGGTCCTCGTCCTCCGTGGTCAGACCAGGCACGCTGGCCCGCCCGGTCGTCGAAATCACGAGGCTGCCGTCGGCGAGGATTGCCAGGGCATCGATGTCTTCGTCGTCGCTGTCCAGTCCGACATCGCTGCCATCGAAAATCAGCCGGTATTGGTAGGCCAATAGTTCGCCAGTGTCCGCCCGCTCGATATCCAACCGGAGGATGTCCGAATCGTCGAACTTCACCTGCACGCCGTCGCTGCCGGTGGCGCTGCCCGGCGTATCCGTGGAAAGGTAGATCGTCTCGACGAGCGGCAGCCCGGCGGGCAGCGCGCGGTGCTCTAGAGGCTCATATCTCAGCGGGCGAAAGCGACGAGGCATGCGCGGCGCGGTCGGCAAGGATGAACTTCACAGCTGCAGTAGCGAGCATAATCGGCGGCTCGCTCGCTGTCCTCTGGAAGCGTCCGCCAAGCCGGAGACTATGACGACTGCACAGATCGCGTCAACTTTTCCGCGCTGCTAGCCGAAGATAACGCCAGAGGAGCCGGGCGATCCAGTCTTATCGCAGGGTGATGTCATGACGGACGCCGGCATCGAACTGCTTGCAGAGCCGGCGATTCTGCCCTTCGCCGATTCGCGGTACTTGCGCCACCGGCTTGGCCCGGGATTCATCCGCCAGGATGTGGCCTTCTTCAGCCGCACTGGCCGGTGCCACGCCTGGCATTACCTACCCGAGTCGGTGGACGATGCTCCGCTCGTGGTGATGGCCCATGGCTTCGGGGCGGAAAAGGCCTTCCGCCTGCCGGCGCTGGCCGAGCGATTTGCCCGGCGGGGAATGGCCGTGCTGCTGTTCGACTACCGGCATTTCGGCCAGAGCGACGGACAGCCGCGGCAGCTCATTTGCCACCGGCGGCAGCTGGAGGACTGGCAGTCCGCGGTGACTTACGCGCGGACCTTTCTGGGGACCGATCTGGGACGGATCGCCTTGTGGGGGACGTCGTTTGGCGCGGGGCACGCGCTGGTCACCGCGGCCCGCAACCCTGGCCTGGCGGCACTGGTGCTGCAAGTGCCGATGGTTGATGTGCCGCGCTGCATGGGGCGCGATTTGCGCCGCGTAGCTCAGTCGCTCTATCACGGCCTGCGCGACCTCTGCCAGCGGGCGGTCGGGCTTGGGCCCTACGAGGTGCCGATCGTCGCTCCGCCAGGGCGTTTCGCCGTAATCAACGAGGCAGGCTGCAAGGCGGGCTATGCATCGCTGGTGCCGCCCGGCAGCAGATGGCAAAATGCCTGTCCGGCCAGCGTGTTGGCGACGGCTGCCTTCTACCGGCCGATTGCCGTGGCGCACCTGGTTCAGTGCCCCACGCTCGTCACGGTTGCGGCGAGCGACCAGCTCATCCCGCCCAAGATGATCGACAGGCTCGTCGCCAGGCTGCCCAGTGCAGCGCTGGCGAAATACCCGGGAGACCACTTTCAGCTCTACCACGGCGAGGCGTTTGAGAGTCTCGCAGCGGCGCAGGGGGATTTCCTGGCCCGCCAGTTGTTGTCGGAAGGTTCATCGCCCGCGCTGGCCTACGGACGTGCCGCATGAGGGGGCGGGCCTGGCCAAACTACCGTCGCCGAAGCAACGGCTTTAGCCGTTAGTACCCGCAATCCATTCCCAGCGTCATCTGCAGCTCTTCGAACCGCTGGGCGTACTTGTCGCTC
>DASRJB010000197.1:0-2584 GCA_035649715.1 Pirellulaceae bacterium | reverse complement strand
AAACTGCATAGCCGCGACGCATCGTGTTCGTCGCAACCTATTGGAAATAAATAACTTACAACAATTCCATCTTTGGAAAATACTTGCGAATATGCATGCATGAGCAAACACGGTGCGTCTGCCCCTTCGTTTCCTTCGTTTCCTTCTGTTTCATTCCGCCGCCTTATGCACGCACCGAGCCTTAACCTGCATAAACTGCATAACGCCAAGGCGACCTGCATAGCGCAAACCACGACAGGATAAACATTTACGTCAGAATCGCCGCCCCGCAAAATCTCCGTAAGATGCATATGCACGCAGCCCGAAAGCCGACGGGCAGGGTTGAATTCCGCAGGTGAATACTCAATAACGACAACGCAGCGCGCATCAGGTTGTCAGGCTGAAATTGCGCCGGCATCTCCGCTCGGAGGCTTTCGATGACTCGCCCCGTTTCTCTTGCGGCTCTGCTCCTGTTCGTTCCCGTCCTGGCAGGGGCCGCCGACGACCCGAAGGGGATCGACTTCTTCGAAAAGAACATCCGCCCGGTGCTCGTCGCGAAGTGCTACCAGTGCCATTCGGCCAGCGCCAAGGAGCTGAAGGGCGAGTTGCGGCTGGATACCCGCGAGGGAGTCCGCAAGGGAGGCGAATCGGGGCTGGTGATCGTTCCCGGCAAGCCGGACGAGAGCCCGCTACTCAAGGCCATCATGCACGAAGAAGGCCTGGAGATGCCGCCGAAGGAGAAGCTGCCCGACAGCGCGATTGCGAATTTCGCCAAGTGGATCGAGATGGGCGCGCCCGATCCGCGCAAGCCCAACGTCACCACGGTCGGCGGCAAGATCAACATCCTCGAAGCCCGCAAGCACTGGTCGTTCCAGCCGCCAAAGGTTGCCAAGCCGGCCGCCGCGAAGAACGCCGCCTGGCCGACGAGCGAAATCGACCGCTATGTGCTGGCGAAGCTGGAGCAGAAGAACCTGACAGCGGTGGCCGACGCCGACCGCCGCACCCTCATCCGCCGGGCCTATTTCGATCTGATCGGCCTGCCCCCGACGCCCGAAGATGTCGAGGCCTTTGTGAACGACAAGGACCCGAAGGCTTTTGAGAAAGTGATCGACAAGCTGCTCGCGATGCCGCAGTTCGGTGAGCGGTGGGGCCGGCACTGGCTCGACGTGGCCCGCTATGGCGAATCGACCAGCAAAGAGCGGAACATTCCGTATCCGATGGCCTGGCGGTATCGCGACTACGTCTACGACTCGGTCGCAGCCGACAAGCCGTACGACCAGTTCATCCGGGAGCAGATCGCCGGCGACTTGTTTCCGGCGAAGAACGACGAGCAGCGGAACGAGATGCTGACGGCGACGGGCTTTCTGGCAATCGGGCCCAAGAGCCTGAACACACGGAACGCCGAGCAGTTCCGCATGGACGTGGCCGACGAGCAGCTCGACGTGGCGACCCGCGGCGTGATGGCCCTCTCGGTCGCCTGTGCCCGCTGCCACGACCACAAGTTCGATCCGATTCCGACCGCCGACTACTACGCGATGGTCGGCATCTTCAAGAGCACCGACGTCTTGGGTGGGGTGAAGGCCGGCAACAACCGCCTGGGTTACGCGGGCGACTTCGTCTATCTCAAAGGCAGCGAGAAGAAAGATTCGGGCCCGAGCGCGGAGGACCGCCAGAAGCTCGAAGAGCTGAACGCCGAGCTGGCCAGCGTCCGCACCGAGTTGCAGCAGTTACGGCGGGCCGCCAATGCCGCGGCTGCCGAGGAGACCGCCAAACCCGCCGGTAAGGCTGCGAAGAATGCCAAGAACGCGGCCAAGAAGGCGAAACAAGCGGCCAAAAAAGCCCTCGAAGGCCTGCCGGAGCGCGATCAGGCGAAGGCCCGCAAGCTCCAGCAGCGCGTGCAGCAGCTGACCGGCGAAATCGCCGCGCTGGAGACCAAGTCCAATGCCAGCGGCGACGCGGTCATGGGCGTCCGCGACAGCGCCGACCCGGCCGACTGCCGCATCAACATTCGCGGTGAAGTGGCCGATTTGGGCGACCTCTCGCCCCGCGGCTTCGTCCGCGTGCTGACCTACCCGCAGTCACCCGACGTGAACAAGGAACAAAGCGGCCGGCTGCAGCTGGCGGTCTGGCTGACCAGCAAAGAGAACCCGCTGACGGCCCGCGTGATGGCCAACCGCGTCTGGTATCACCTCTTCGGCCGCGGGATTGTCGCCACGATCGATAACTTCGGTGCGCTGGGCGAAGCGCCCGCCAACCAGGAGCTGCTCGACTACCTCGCCGTGCGGTTCATGAATCAGGGCTGGTCGGTGAAGAAATTGATCCGCGAGGTGATGCTCAGCCGCACGTACCAGCTGTCGAGCGACCACAGCGATGCCGACTACGCCGCCGATCCGGACAACACGCTGGTCTGGCGGATGAATCGCCGCCGCCTGGAGGCGGAGGCGATTCGCGACGCGATGCTCTATGTCGGCGGCAACCTCGACCTGAAGCGGCCCACCGGCTCGCTGACGCAGACGATCACCGGCGGCGAGATCGGCCGGCAAGCGCGGACCGAAGGCCTCAAGAAGGAAGTCACGTTCCGCAGCGCCTATCTGCCGATCGTCCA
>DASRJB010000196.1:0-4724 GCA_035649715.1 Pirellulaceae bacterium | reverse complement strand
CTTGACCAAGGACGATTGCGTCGGCAGCCATTGGTGCTATGGCTACCGGGCCCACAGCTTCCAGACGTTCTTCTACAACGTCATCAACCAGGACGACGGCCGCAACGTCGGCACGCCCTGGATCATCGACGATGCGTTCCTCTTCGCCGCGACGCCGCCGGCGAACAAGGTCCGCATGGCCAACAGCACGCCGCCCGCCGCCTCGCAACCTTCCACCGCTCAGAAGCCAGCGGCTGAGCAGACCAAGCCGGCCGCCCGGTAGGTCAATCGGCGGCAAAGCAAACGACGCGGCCGTCGGTCAGTGTGACGATCATCTGACCGGTGCGGTCCACGGCCAGGCCCCACGCGACGGGCGAGGCCGGTAGAGCGTGCTTCCAAAGAAGCGTGCCGGTGGACAATTCGAGGGCATAGAAGGCGGCCGCGGCCTGTTGCGGCTTCTGCGGGCTGCGATTGAGTCCCGTCACCAGCACCGCATTCTTCGTCACGGCGACGGCGGCGATTTCCTGGCTCGCCTTGTCGGTCCAGAGGGCTGCGGGTTTTTCCGCCCCTTCCGCTGCGCCTGCCAGTCGCGACAGCGTCGAACCCTGCGACAGGTTCGGGTTGGTCGTCACCGCGATGACGCCGCCGGGCGTCTCGAGTTCCAGCGTGCTCAAGAAGTGATCGTCTTCGGGACGCCAATAGAGCGGAAAGCCCGTGGCCTGGACCTGGCCGTGGCGCACGAAGAGGTCCTTGCCGCGGCCCGTGCCTTTGGCCGCGAATGTGCCATCGCTCACGGCGTAGGACGCGACCGAGCGCTCGGTGCGTTTGGCGAGAAACTCCGCGACGCTCGTTTGCACGGCCACCTTCGGCCGCTCGGGAGTCGCCAGTTGATTGCCGCCGTGCATATAGATCGCGCCGTCGTGGAGCAGCAGGTGCCCCTGCACGCTGACGCCCCCTTCCGGCAACTCGCTGCCGCCGCTGCCGGAAGTGTGATTCTGCCAGCGAATCTGGCCGCTCGCGCCGTCCAGGGCATAGACGTGGGTGCCGTCGAAGTTCGAAATGCCGCTGGCCGCATAGACCACGCCCTGATCGACCAGCACTCCGCTGCCGACGGGCCAGGTCGAAGTCAGCGAGCCGTAAATCGGGATCATCCGTTCCGCCGGCGCGGCGCGGAACCGCCACAGCTGCCGCCCGCTGGCGGCCTCCAGCGCATAGACCCAGCCGTCGCCGGAGCCGACAAAGGCCCGGCCGCCCTCGATGGCGGGCGGATACTTGATCGGGCCGCCGCCCGTGTACGCGCTCCAGCGGAGCTGCCCGGTCTTGGCATCCAAGGCCCGCACGATTCCGTCGCCGCCGCTGACGAGAACCAATCCCGCGGCAGCTACCGGCGCTGTTGGCATGATCGGGCGCGCCGGCTTGAATTCCCAGCGCTGGTTGACTTGCTGCGGCGTGACCTGGCCGGTGAACGTGCTGCGGCGATTGTCCTTGCGCAGCGCGGGCCAGTCGTCGCCAGTGACGCTCAAGGTCGCAACCTGCGTTGCATTGGCTGCCGTTTCCAGCCGCTGGGCGCTGGTCGCGGCAGCCTCGTAGTCGAATCCGCCGCCGTGTCCCAGGCTGATCACGCCCAGCTGCGTCATGTCGCAGCGGCACATCCAGGGTCCCCAGTAGAGATAGCCGTGGGCCGCGACGACGCCGTCGGTGCAGGCCGGCCGCATCGGCGTCACGACGCCCAGCTTGGGCTGCGAGCTGGTGACGTCGAAGACCGACGTGCTGCCCCCCGCGCCGCCACGCGTGAAAATGCTGTCGAAGCAGCCGGTGGCCCGCGTGCAGCGATCGCGGCTGGGGAACTCGGCCAGAACCTTGCCCGAGAGCGGCTCCAGCTTGAGGCTGCTGGTGACCGAGTTGATCCGCCCCTCGCCGAGCGCATAGAGAGCGTCGGGCCGCAGCACGAGCTGCGCGTTGCCGCCTTTGTGCTGCCAGAGGAGCCGGCCGTCTTGCGTGGACGCGCCGACGATCCGCGGCCGCTGAGGACCGGCGAAGAACAGGCCCTCGTCGCTGCATTTCATGTAGGCCGTGCTGGCAAAACCGAGCAGCGGATTCTGCGCCGCGCCGGCCGGGCCGATGGCTTCGAGCAAGTCCGCCGAGGAGTTTTTCCAGATGGATGCGCCGCTCTTGGCGTCCAAACAGGCCAGGAACTTGCCGTCGCAGTAGTAGTAGAGGCGGCCGCCTTTCAGGCAGAGGGCCCGGCCGTCGATGCGGTCGGTTTCACGATGGCTCCACAGCACGCGGCTGGTGGCCGGATCGATGGCCAGCAGCGTCCGCCCGAAGCCGAACTCGTATTCGTTGATCTTCCACCAGGGCCAGCCCGCGCCGCGGATCCGGTCGCCCCGCAGGGGCTCGTCGGCCTTTTCGCTCGCGCCGACGAGGGCGTAGAGGACGCCTCCTTCCACGGCCAGCCACTTCCAAACCGGGCCGTCGGACAGCCCTTCGGGCACGACGATCTCCCGCCGCACCTGGCCGGTGGCTGCATCGAGGAGCAGGCACGACTTATCGTCGGCCAGGAAGAGCGTATCGGGCGTGGCGGCGAGCGTGTTGCGGTGAACCATGAATCCGGGCGTCAGGTCTCGCTTCCAAAGGATCGTGCCGTTGAAAGCGCTCATCGCCAGCAGCTTGTTCAGCAGCTGCTCCTGCGGGCGGGCCGACGAGCGGTCGCCAAAGACCTTGAACATCCGCCCGCCGGAGATCACGGTCATCTGCGAGAGCGGGCAATACCAGGGCTCGACCATGAAATGCGTCAGGTAGGGCCGACGGGCGACCTGGTCGCTGGACATCGGGTTGTTGTCCGGGCCGTGGTACGGGTGAGTCCACTCATCGGTGCCCGGGGCGAAGGGCTTGACGAGCTCCGTCTCGCCCACGAGCGCCTTGCCGGCCGGCCGCAGCACGCGCAGCAGCTCCTCGCGCGGCATCGCGGCAGCCGTCTCGGCTACGATCACCGCATCGGCCAGATCGTCGGCCAGGTTGATGTGCGCGGCGCTCCCCTTTTGCACGTAGACTCGCGTTCCCAACAGGCCGGCCGCGTCCACTTGCTTGCGGGCGGCAGCCACGTCTTGCTCGCGCTGCAATTGCAGGAAGATCGTCAGCTCCGTGGCCCGGGCCAGTTCGAGCGCCAGGCTGCCTTGCGGATCGCCCAGCACGACGCACACGCCCCGCGACGTGCCGATCTTGGAGACCAGCGGCGCTACGTCGCCGCCAGGGGCCACCGGAGCAATGAAGAGAAGTACCGCCACTGCGATGAGCGAGCGAGCGTACATGATCGGCACCTCCTTCACACTGAGAGCCTGGATTTGCGGCCCCGGCAGCCGCCCAAAGTGATACGCCGCACCGGACCATTCGGGCGAGTTGTGAACATTGGTACGCTATTTGCAGTAAAGTTCCGATTGGCGCGCACCTGCCATTTTGGCGGACGGCCGCGCGCCGCCTCGGCCTGATTCCGCCGCGAGCGTGAAGATCCGTCGTGACGCTCCACGAGCCAATCGAAGCGTCCTTTCGCGACCTGTTCAGACGGTCTCTAAGGCTTCAAAGGCAAATCTAAAGTAATGTTGTGGCAATTGATGCTAAGTCATTTATCGGACATAACTTGCAACGATGGCATTAGCCCCGGAGGCGTTTTCGCACGCCCCCTGGTTAGGGACTGTTCACGGTGCTGCGGGTGCTGCCTCGCTGGGCCGTAGAAATGCGCCTGCCGCGGGGAGTATGCTGTCGGCATTCTGGAACAAGCGGATTTGCCTAGGAGAGCAGCATGCCCACGAAAAAGGTCACGCGAGAGCAGCGGCGCGGGTTTTTGAAGCAGGCCCTGGCGGCAACCGGGGCAGCGATCGCCGCCCCGACGATCATCCCCAGCTCGGCCCTGGGCCTGGACGGCGCCGTGGCTCCCAGCGAGCGAGTCATCGTCGGTGGCATCGGCATCGGCAATCGGGGAGGCTACGACCTGGGCTGCTTCCTGGAGCAGAAGGACGTGCAATTCGTCGCGGTCTGCGACGTCAGAGAAGTCCGCCGCCTGGCCGTCAAGAAGCGGGTGGACGAGCAGTACGGCAACCAGAGCTGCCTGATGATCCGCGACTTCCGCGAGCTGCTGGACCGCCCCGACATCGACGCGGTCCTGATCGCCACGGGACCGAACTGGCACGCCACCATGTCGATGCAGGCGGCCAAGGCCGGCAAGGACATGTACTGCGAAAAACCCTGCACGAAGAACATCGAGCAGAGCCTGATCCTCCGCGACACGATGCGCCGCACGGGCCGCGTGTTCCAGGTCGGCACGCAGCGGCGGAACCTCCCGCACTTTGCGTTCGCTTGCGAGCTGGCCCGCACCGGCAAGCTCGGCAAGCTCCAGCGGATCTATGCTCATCCCCGCGGGATGCTGGCGATCACCAGCGGCTGGTTTCCCGCCGAGCCGGAGCCGGCCAAGAACGTCGTCGATTGGGACATGTGGCTCGGCCCCGCCGCCTGGCGGCCGTACAACGCCAAGCTGGTTGACGGCTTCAACTTCGAGAAGGGCGGCGGCATGATCGGCGGCTTTGAATTCGATGCGATGGGCCGCAAGACCATCGGCGGCGGCGTGCTGGAATGGGGTTCGCACTGCGTCGATCTGTGCCAGTGGGCCGTCGATGACTGCCCGCCGCCGGTCGAGTACAACCCGCCGAAGGACGGCCAAATCGTCTGCAAATACCAAAACGGGGTGGAGC
>DASRJB010000195.1:0-2781 GCA_035649715.1 Pirellulaceae bacterium | reverse complement strand
GTGAACGCCACTAGCCAGCCATCGACTTCGACGACCATGCCTCCCTGGTTCTCCTCGGCCATCCCTTCTTCCCAGTCTTCGATCAGGGTGAAGTCCCACGGGAAGATCAAGCCGGCAATGGCCGCCGCCTCGCCGCGCACGATGGCGGACTGCAGGGCGGCGAGTCGGTCGGACGAGGACATGGGCACCACAATGGGCGTTGGCACGGTTCGCCGTCAACGTAGCGGCACAATCCGCCCGATGCAAATGGCGGCTTCTCCGCCACGGAATGCGGTCGTAATCGCGTAGCCGTGGGCGCGGGCCCACGGGGAATTGATAAGAAACGAGCCCCACCCCGAACGGGCGCAATTTGGCGCTGCGCGGCTGCCCACCGCATGCGAGCGGGGAATCCAGGGAATTCGTTGCCGTTTGACGCCTATAGAGTTAGGATGAACCCTTTGGGGGCCATTGCCGGGCCGGGCTTATCTGATGAGGCAGGCGTTCATGGCGGGTGTCAGTGCGTCGGTCGATTTGCGGGCGCAAGTCACCTGCCCGCATTGCTGGCAGAACTTCCCGCCCGACGAAGTGCTCTGGATCGCCGCCCATTCCGACCTGATGGGCGACCCGATGCTCCCCTCGGAGCCGCGGCGGTTCTTGCCCACGCGGTTCACCGTCTCGGGGCTGGCGATCGACGTGAAAGGGGCGGTCTGCGAGCACCTGGCCTGCCCGAACTGCCACCTGCATCTGCCGCGGGCCTTTTTGGAGATGTCGCCGCTGTTCGTCTCGATCTTCGGCTCGCCCTTCTGCGGCAAGTCGAACTACCTGGCGGCAATGACCTGGCAGCTGAAGACGACGCTCCGCACCAGTTTTCGCCTCGACTTCGCCAACAAAAACCCGCTGCAGAATCAGTTCCTCGGCGACAACCACACCAAGCTGTTCAACAACCCGCGGCAGGATGAGCTGGTGCTGATCGACAAGACCCAGCAGGCCGGCGAGCTCTATCAGCCGGTGCTGATGAAGGGGCAGCGGATCCTGCTGCCGCGGCCGCTGGTCTTTTCGGTCAGCCCGGACAAGGGGCACCCGGCGTTCGACGCCGCCCGGCTGCGCAACCCGCTGGCCAAGGTCCTCTGCCTGTACGACAACGCCGGCGAGCAATTCCTGCCCGGCGGCGAGTCGTCGAGCCAGCCCTGCAAGCACCTGGCCGTGTCGAAAGTCCGGCTGTTTCTGTTCGACCCGACGCAGCACCCGAAATTCCGCCTGGCCTGCCAGGACAAGTCGAAGGACCCGCAGTTCCGCCAGCAGAAATATCTCTACAGCCAGGACCAGGTGCTGGCCGAGGCCGCTAGCCGAATCCGCAGCTACAGCGAGCCGCGGCTCTCGCAGCACGAGAAGATCCCGGGACAGCTCGTCGTCGTGGTCAGTAAGTTCGACGCCTGCCAGCAGCTTTGTCGGCGGAAGAAGCTGCTCGAGACGCCGGTGATCCGCTACAGCGAGAAAGGCAGCCTGCTCGACGTCGATCTACTCCACGCGGTCTCGGACGAGGTTCGCTTCCTGCTCACGCAATATGCCGGCGAGGTCATCAACGAGGCCGAGTCGTCGTTCTCGGACGTCGTGTACATTCCGGTCACGGCTCTGGGCCGCTCGCCGGAGCAGGTCGATGACCAGTCGAACCTGTTCGGCATCCGCCCTCGCGACGTGCATTCGCAGTGGACCGAGTTCCCCATGCTCTACGCCCTGCATAGGGCCGCCCCCAAGCTCGTCCCCGTGGCCAGCCACAAGATCGGCGTCGCCAAGGGCACCAGCAAATCGAATGGCGACCAGCGGCCGGGCGGCGAAGACGCAGCCGAGGTCCGCCTGAAGGAGACCGGCTGATGGGGCAGGAGATTCTCTATACCTCCGCGCCGCAGGGCCTGCGGCAGGGGTCGTCGGGCTTCTGCACCGTCGGCAGCACGGCGGGGATGGAGCCCAACCTGGCCCAGTTCCTGGAGGGTTTTAGCGGCTATCCGCACCCCTATAAGCCGCCCGATCCGCGGACGAAAGACAACCCGGTCAATTACTCGTTCATTCAATGGACGATCGGCGGGCAGCGGTATTACGTGCTGTCGCGGGTCTGCGACGCCGGCCTCGACCACACCGGCCGCACGAACCTGCTGGCTCACCACGTCGCCCTGACGCGGCGCGAGATCGACCGCCTGCCCGGCGGTCCGGCCTACGTCATGGCGGCGGGCGACTTTTTTATCACGACCTGGGACAAGCAGCTGCGGACGCTCGCCGGGCAAAAGCCGCGCGGCGGCGACTCGCCGCTGGCCTGCTGCGAAGCCTGGAAGAGAGCTGCCGGGGACGCTGGCTATGCGGGCGTGCTGGCCGAGGCCGCCAAAGAAAAAGGGGGCCGGCCGGTCAGCGTGATCTATCCGGCGGGAACGGACGTGCTGGCCCTGGTGGCCGAGGCGCAGAGCCTCTTGCCGCCCGAACGCCGCTGGAACGTGACCTTCGCGACGCTCTATTCGCGGATCTATTCCAGCTTCGAAGTGCAGTGGAAGTTTCTTTTTCACGAGACGACGGAGGCGAAGCAGGCCCGCCGCGATCCGCACGCGCTGGTGATCGACCTGTGTAATGGGAATCTGCCACAGGCGCAAGGGGGCGACCTGGTGACGGCTGCTCGCGACGGGCAGTTCGTGACCCGCGCGCCGCAGACGATTGCGGCCCGCGAAGCGCCAACTCCAGGCCGCGGCAGGAGGCCTCCTGTGCCGTCGCAGGTCATCGCCGTCGAAGGCGACCTGACGCTCGCCCCGCCGGAGGATT
>DASRJB010000194.1:0-5519 GCA_035649715.1 Pirellulaceae bacterium | reverse complement strand
TTATCGCGGGGCCTCCGGCAGGCTCCTTCCGCCTCGACAGATTCAGGTGACGAGGCAAAGACCGCGCGCCGCACGATCTTCGGCGGAGCGCTCGCTGGCCTTTTGCTGGCGATGCCGCTGGCGCTCGCCGACGACTCTCCGCTCACCATCGTCCCGGGCCTCGGCTCGTTGCCAGTCGCCTGGCTGCTGGGCATTCCACTTCTCGCGCTCTGCTGGTGGTCGTTCGAGCCTTGGATCGCCGGCGGCCGGCTCCTGTTGGCCGCGCTAATCGTGCCGCAGGTCGTGCTGCTGGTGAATCTGCTGGCTGCGGGCGCACTGGAGTTTCCCGGCGTAGTGGGAACGCTGCTCGTGCTCGCGCCGGCGGCGCTTTGCTATTCGCGGCTGTCGGGCGAAGCCCAAGCGGCAGCGGGCAGCATTAATCTGCCGCGCTGGATCCCCCTCTCCCACAATGCGACGCCTGTCGCCACGATCGCCGCCATTCTGCTGACGCTGCTCTGCCTGTTCACGGAGTATCAGCCGGTGTTGTATTCGACAGGGCGGCTGCAGCTCGCAAAAGCCAACTGGCGAACGGGGACGACTGAGCAAGCCGAAGCGGCCGCTCAGAAGGCCGCTGCGGCTGATCCGCGCTGGGATGAGCCCTGGCGATTCCTCGCCGAGTTACGCCTGCAGCGTTGGCTGGCCAGTGGAAGCGAAGGGGACTGGCAGTCGTTCGCGGCCGCGGCCGATGAGCTCCGCCGGCGCGATCCGCGGCATCACCTGACCTACTATGCCCGAGGCAACTGGTACCTGACCGCCTGGCGAAAGTCGGGCCGGCCCGATCTCCTGGAGCAGGCAATCGAAGAGTACCGGGAAACCAGCGTTCGCTATCCCAACTGGGCCCTGTATCATGCACAATTGGCGTGGGCGCTCCACCTCGCCGGGCGGGAGGCGGAAGCCCTTTCGGAGGCCGAGATCGCCCGGCGGCTGGACGAAGCCACGCCGCATGCCGACCGGAAGCTTCGCATGCAACAGATCGTCGATCCGCAAATCGAGCACGGCAAAACGGCCGAACAGGTGGTCGCAGGACTGCGTAACACCGTGGGAAGCTCGACACCGCAGGGAAAATCGCCATGAAAGCAGCACTCTGGGCCGCTGCCGCGCTGGTGCTGGGATCGGCCATCGGCTTTTTCTGGACGCATTTCGAATTCGCTCACGACGACCTGCCGATCGCGGTGACGCCGGTCGCCGGCGGAACGTCGCTTGCACCGCCGGGGAAAGTCGGGCCCAAGGCCGTCGTGGTCAACGGCGAGCGCCACGATTTTGGCACGATGGACCGCAATGCCCACGAGCACCACACGTTCGAAGTCCGCAACGACGGCGACGAGCCGCTCACGCTGACGACGGGTCAGACGACCTGCAAGTGCACGAGCTTCGCTGCCGGCAACAACACCGTAGCCCCAAAGCAGACCGTCGAAGTCAAGCTCGAGTGGGACGCCAAGACCAGCGAGCCGCAATTCGAGCAGTCGGCTACGTTGCACACCAGCGATCCGCGGCGCAGGGAAATCCACCTGTCGGTGCACGGCCGAGTGATCGACACGGTCCGCCCCGAAAGCTTCGACATCCACTTCTCCAACGCTTCGTCGAATGAAGCGGCCAAGGCCACGGTAAAGATCTTCGCCTACCGCGGCAACGAGCTCATCGTCCAGAAGCACGAGCTGCTCTCGGCCGACCAGGCCGGCTGGTTCAACGTGTCGTTCGAGCCGCTTTCGGCCGACGAGGTTAGCCAGCAGCCCGATGCGAAGGCGGGCGTGCTCATGACCGTCGAGCTGAAGTCGGGCCTGCCCATCGGTCGGATCGACCAGCAGATTCGCTTGACCACGAATCAGAATCCCGATGCACCGGTAACGATCCGCGTCTATGGCGACGTGGCCAGCGACGTTTCGCTCATCGGCCCCGGACATCCGGAGCAGCTGCTGATTGAGCTGCCGACCATTTCCCGCGACCAGGGGACGCGGCAAACCGTGCACCTGATGATCAAGGGCCCCTACCGCGACCAGACCGAGCTCAAGATTGCCTCGGTGGAGCCGGCCGACGAGTTCACCGCCACCCTCGGCGAGCCGAACCGCGACAATCCCAAGCGGGTCCGCTATCCGCTCACCATCGAGGTCCCGCCGAACGCCCGTCCGGTCAGCCGCAACTCGGCCGGCGCGTTCGCTCAGATTCGCCTCACGACGACGCACCCGGAGTTGAAAGAGCTGACGATCCGCGTGCGGTACGTCGTGCCGGAATGAACCAAGTCGCGCCCTTCAAGGATGAAGCCATGACCGCTGCCCGACGCCTGCTCCTCCTCCCGCTGGCCGCTTTGGCCGCCGCCGCGGGCTGCTTTTCGGACACGAGCACTGCGCCACCGGCCGTCACCACCTTCCCCGCCGCAAAAACGCCACAGGCGGAGCAGGCCGCGCAGCCGCTGGCCGCAAAAGAGCCGGAGCCCGCACCACTCTTCGGCGACTGGCAAAAACCGGCGGTGGCCCTCGTCTTGAGTGGCCAACAGCTGGGCTACATCGAGCCCTGCGGCTGCACGGGCCTGGAAAATCAGAAGGGCGGCCTCGCACGGCGGCACACGCTGATCCAGCAGCTTTCCAGCGAGCGCGGCTGGGCCGTGGTGCCGCTCGACGTCGGGAATCAGGTCAAGCGGTTCGGCAAGCAGCAGGAGTTGAAATTCACGAGCACAATCAAGGGCCTGCGGACGATGGGCTATCGGGCGCTGGCCTTCGGCGATAACGACCTCAAGCTGCCGGCGGGCGAGCTGTTGGCGGCGCTCTCGAACCCGGACGGCAAGATTCCCGACGTCGTCAGTGCCAACGTCGGACTATTCGACATGGACTTGCAGCCGCGGTTTCTGGTGCTGGAGGCGGGCGGCAAGCAGATCGGCGTCACGGCGGTGCTGGGCGAGAAGTTCGAGCAGAAGCTCGCCGGCGGGGACCTCGTCCATCAGCCGCCGATCAAGGCTCTGAAGGAATTCTGCCGCGAGCTGGACGCCAAACAGTGCGACCTGAACGTGCTGCTGGTGCACGGCTCGCTGGAAGAAGCCCGCGAGATCGCCGCGGAAGTGCCGGTGTTCGACCTCGTCGTGGCCGCGGGCGAGACGAGCCTGCCCTCGCGCGAGCTGGAATCCGTTCCGGGAACGAAGGCCCGCCTGCTGCAAGTCGGTCAGAAGGCGATGCACGCCGGCGTCGTCGGATTCTATGCCGACGAGAAGAAGACGTTCCGCTATCAGAGCGTGCCGCTGGATGCCCGCTTCGCCGATTCGCCCGCGATGCTCAAGCTGCTCGCCGAGTATCAGGACAACCTGAAAACGCTGGGCCTGAACGGCTTGGGCCTGAAACCTCGTCCGCATCCCAGCGGGAACAAGTTCGTCGGCAGCGGCAAGTGCGGTGAATGCCACACGAAGGCCTTTGCCAAATGGTCCACGACCCCGCACGCCCACGCCACCGACTCGCTGGTGAAACCGCCCAACAGCCGCGGCGACATCCCGCGGCACTTCGACCCGGAGTGTCTGAGCTGCCACGTCACCGGCTGGGAGCCGCAGCAGTTTGCCCCGCTGGCGTCCGGCTATCTGAGCCTCGAGCAGACGCCGCTGCTCAAGCACAACGGTTGCGAGAATTGTCACGGACCGGGTAGCGCTCACGTCGCGGCCGAAAGCGGCGAGGGCAATGTTTCCGCGGCCGATGCCGCGAAGCTCCGCGACGCGATGAAGCTGCCCCTGGCCGGCGCCGAGCGACGGTGCCTCGAGTGCCACGACGACGACAACAGCCCCGACTTCCACAAACCCGGCGCGTTCGAGAAGTATTGGAAGGAAGTGGAGCACCGCGGGAAGGATTAATACGCCTTCGCGAAGACCGCCCGCCTCGCGCTGGGCTGGCCGGTGAGGAAGCACTTGCCGGGCTCGTTCGCTGCTCCGAGCGGGATGCAGCGGATGGTGACTTTGTGCTTCTTGAGCAACTCGGTGAGCTCGGGCCCTTCGGCGTAGTGGCAGAGGGCGAAGCCGCCGTGGATTTCGGCCTTGTCTTCGTTTTTGCTCTTGGGGGTGAAATAGGCCAGGAAATCGTCCAGCGTGTCGATCGTGCGGGTATTGTCTTCGCGGAATTGTTTGGCCCGCGCCAGCAGGTTGTCCTGAATGGCGGTCAGCCGCTGGGCGATCGTTGCCACGAATTCGCCGCGCAGGGCGCCGGCTTTCTCGCCCGTGTCGCGGCGAGCGAGGAAGACGCCATTCTTGGCGATGTCCTTGGGGCCGATTTCGGCCCGTAGCGGCACGCCGCGCTTGATGTGGTACCAGTTCTTCTCGCCGCCGCGGATGTCGCGGTCGTCGATCTGCACGCGAACCTTGCCGCCCACGAAGTCCTGGGCCTCCAGCTCGCTCTTGAGCGAATTCACATAAGCCAGCACTTGCGACTTCTCTTCGTCGCTGCGATAGATCGGCAGCAGCACGACGTGCCGGGGCGCTAGCCGCGGCGGCAGCACCAGGCCGTCGTCGTCGGAGTGCGTCATCGTCAGGGCCCCGACCAGCCGCGTGGTTACACCCCATGACGTGGTCCAGGCATACTGCACCGTGCCGTTCTGGTCCTGGAACTTGATCTCCTGGGCCTTGCTGAAATTCTGGCCGAGGAAGTGCGACGTGCCGCCTTGCAGGGCCTTGCGGTCCTGCATCATGGCTTCGATCGTGTAAGTCGCGACGGCGCCGGGAAACCGCTCGCCGGCGGTCTTTTCGCCTTGGATCACGGGCATCGCGATCCAGTTCTCGGCAAAGTCGGCATAGACGCCGAGCATCCGCATCGTCTCTTCCTGGGCTTCCTCCGCGGTCGCGTGGGCCGTGTGGCCCTCCTGCCACAGGAACTCGGTCGTCCGCAGAAACAATCGCGTCCGCATCTCCCAGCGGACCACATTGGCCCACTGGTTGATCAGGATCGGCAGGTCGCGGTACGACTGGACCCAGCGGGCGTAAGTCGCCCCGATGATCGTCTCGCTCGTCGGCCGCACGATCAGCGGCTCTTCGAGCTGCGAGGCCGGATCGGGGATCAGCTTGCCTTCGCTGTTGGGCACCAGGCGATGATGCGTGACGACCGCGCATTCCTTGGCAAAGCCCTCGACGTGGTCGGCTTCCTTCTGGAGGAACGAGAGTGGGATGAACAGCGGAAAATAGGCGTTCTCGTGCCCCGTCGCCTTGAACATCCCGTCGAGCACTCGCTGCATGTTCTCCCAAATGCTATAGCCCCACGGCTTGATCACCATGCAGCCGCGAACGTCGGAGCTCTCGGCCAGGTCGGCCGCCCGAACGACCTGCTGGTACCACTCCGGGTAATCTTCGGCGCGAGTGGGGGTGATTGCCGTTTTGGCCATTGGGAAGGTTCAGGGTTCGGGGTTCAGGTTCAGGCGGCAGACCCGCTTAGCCGCCGCGTCCACGCGGCGCTCACTGGCGGATTTTAGCGAAACGCACTTTCGCCGTGCAGGGCGACCGTGGGGCAGACATTCCTGACCGCCAC
>DASRJB010000193.1:0-12713 GCA_035649715.1 Pirellulaceae bacterium | reverse complement strand
CGACATACGGCAGCGGCAAATGGCGCTCTCGGCGGTGGCTCAGCACGACTACGAGCAGGTCGAGCAGCTGGAGCGGTCGCGATTCGACGCGAAACATGCGGCGCTGGAGAGAACCTACAAGGCAGCCCGCGAGTCGGTGTTTTGCCAGTACGAGGCGGCGGGCTTCAAGCTCGCTAAGGAAGAAGAGCGGGCCTTGGCTGCCGCCGACCAGGAGTACGAGGGGGCGCGGGAGGCGGGCAAGACGCTCTGTCAGCACCAGAGCCAGAAGATCCTCGCGGCCTACAAACTCGATAGCCAGCGCCCGCGCAGCGAGTTCGCCCAGTTCAAGCAGCAGTGCGAGGTCCGGCAAGCCGAAATCCAGTCGCTGATCACGCAGGCTCAGAAGATCGTCCGCCGCCGCTGCCCTTGGCCCGACGATGCAAACCCGCCGCCACCTCCGGCGGCCGCAGCGCCGCAACGCGCGTCGGCGCAGCACGTCGAGCGGTTCACGGCCGCGATGCAGCGGGCATACGCGCTGGTGTATGCCCTCCAGCACCAGCGGGCCGCTCGGTTCCTGGAGGACGGCTGGCCAGTGCTCATATTCTTGCTGGCGCTTCCGCTGGTGGCCTACCCCGCGTGGCTCCTGCTCGCGGCGTTTGGCTGGGGCTGGGTAATTGCCGCGGCTCTGATCGTCCCGCTCTGCCTGGCCTTGGCGGCACGGCAAATCGCCCGGCCGATTGCGCGCCGGCAAACGCTCCAGCAGTTGCCGGATTTTCAAGTGGCGGTGGCTTTGGCCCGCGAGGAGCTGGCGGCGGCCCAGGCCGCGGCGCACCTAGAGGGGGAGCGCAAGTACGACCACCTCGGCGAGCAGCGCGATCTGGACCTGGCGGCCGCAAAGGCCGAGTGGAGGCAAGCCCGCCGGGCGCTCAAGGCCGAGCACGCGGCGCGGACCGAGCAGCTGACGCAGGCGTTCACCGTGCGCCGTGAAGCGCTGGAGGAAACCTACGAGCGGCAATTCCAGCAGCTCGAGGAGCGCCATCCGCCGCAACTGGCCCGCGTAGAGCAGGACTATGCCGAGGATGCAGCCCGCCGCGGCGAGCAGCACCGCGCGCTACAGACGGCTAACGACGCCCGCTTTGCCGGAGAGTGGAACTCGCTCGCGAAGCGCTGGAGCGCCGGCCTGGCCGATTTTCAGTCCGCCGCCCGCGCCATGAATGCCGACTGCGACGCCCATTTTCCCGCGTGGGATGCAGTCGAGCCGCAGCGGCAAGCCGCCGTCGCCGCTGCAGCGACCGCGCTGTGCATCGGCCGCCACGAGCTGCGGCTGGACCAGCTGCCCGGCGGATTGCCCGCGGCAGAGCAACTTGAGCAGGCGCCGGCCGCGGTGCGGTTGCCGGTCGTACTGAGCTATCCGCAACGTCCTTCACTCGTGCTCGAGGCCGAGGGCGCTTCGCGCGACGCAGCGGCGCTCGTGCTGCAAAACACCATGCTGCGGCTCCTGACAACGTTTCCGCCAGGCAAGGTGCGCTTCACGATCATCGATCCCGTCGGATTGGGCCAGAATTTCTCTGCGTTCATGCACCTGGCCGACTTCGACCCGCGGCTGGTGACCAGCCGCATCTGGACCGAGTCGGCCCACATCAATCAGCGGCTGGCGGACCTGACGGAGCACATGGAGAACGTGATCCAGAAGTACCTGCGGAACGAGTTTGCCTCGATCCAGGACTACAACGCCGACGCGGGCGAGGTTGCGGAGCCCTATCAGATTCTGGTCGTCGCAAACTTTCCCGCGAATTTTTCGGACGAAGCGGCCCGGCGGCTGGCCGCGATCGCCGCCAGCGGCGCTCGCTGCGGCGTCTTCACGCTCATCAGCACCGACCAGAAGCTCGCTCTCCCGCGGAACTTCGACCTGGCCGACTTGGAGCGGCATTCGGTCACACTCGTCTGGGACGCTGCTGAGCAACGGTTTGCCTGGCGCGACGCCGACTTGCGAGGGCTGCGGCTCGTACTCGATTCGCCGCCCGGCGACGAGCGGTTCACCGAGCTGGTGCAGGCCGTCGGCCAGCGGGCCAAGGAGACGGCGCGTGTTGAGGTGCCGTTCGAGGCCGTTTTGCCGGCGGCGGACCAGTGGTGGAAAGCCGACAGCCGCCGCGGAATCGAAGTGCCGCTCGGCCGGGCCGGGGCGAAAAAGCTGCAGTACCTGCGGCTGGGCCGGGGTACGTCGCAGCACGTGCTGATCGCGGGCAAAACCGGCTCGGGCAAATCGACGCTGCTCAACGCGCTCATTACGAACCTCGCCGCTCACTATTCACCCAATGAGCTGCACTTCTATTTGATCGACTTCAAGAAGGGCGTAGAGTTCAAGGCCTACGCCACGCACCAACTTCCGCACGCCCGCGTAATTGCAATTGAAAGTGAACGCGAGTTCGGCATGAGCGTGTTGGAGCGATTGGACGTGGAACTCAAGCGCCGCGGCGACCTCTTACGGCAGGCGGGCGTGCAGGACGTGGCCGGCTACCGCAACGCCAACCGCGAGGCCGTGCTGCCGCGGATTCTGCTCGTGATCGACGAGTTTCAGGAGTTCTTCACGAGCGACGACAAGATTTCGCACGATGCGTCGCTGCTCCTGGACCGGCTGGTGCGGCAGGGCCGGGCGTTTGGCATTCATGTGCTGCTGGGTTCGCAGACGCTCGCCGGGGCCTATTCGCTGGCCCGCAGCACGCTGGGGCAGATGGCGGTCCGGATCGCTCTGCAGTGCAGCGAGTCCGATGCGCATCTGATCCTCAGTGAGGACAACACCGCGGCCCGGCTGCTCAACCGGCCGGGCGAGGCGATCTACAACGACGCCAACGGCCTGGTCGAGGGCAATCATCCGTTCCAGGTGGTTTGGTTGAGTGATCACGAGCGCGAATCGCAGCTGCGGCGTGCCGCGGAACTAGCGCAGCTGCGAGGATTGAAATGCGATCCGCCGACAATCTTCGAGGGAAACATGGCGGCCGATCCGGCGGCGAATGCGGCTTTGCGCGACGTGCTCCAAGCGGCACAGCCAACGGCGGCAGGAGCGCCGCGGGCCTGGCTCGGCGCGGCCGTGGCGATCAAGGATCCCACTAGCGCCGTATTCCGCCGCCAAACGGGCAGCCACTTGCTGGTCGTCGGCCAGCAGGAAGAGCTCGCGCTGGGAATGCTCGCCAACGGCGCGCTGGCCCTGGCAGCCCACGGAGGGATCCTGTGGGTGCTCGACGGCGCGCCGCCCGATTCGCCGGCGGCCGGATTCTGGAACAAGCTCTGCGGTCCGCTGGCTTCGGCGGCCCGCGTCATCGCCCCGCGCGAGGCTGGCGCGGCCGTGCAACAACTGGCTGAGGAAGTGGAGCGGCGGATGAGCCGGGGCGACGCTCCTGGTGAGGCGATCTTTCTGTTCATCCACCATCTGGCGCGGTTTCGCGAATTGAAAAAGTCGGATGACTTTGGCTTGTCGTTCGACGACCGCCCCGCGGCAAGCGCCGACAAACACTTGACGGCAATCCTTCGCGAAGGGCCAGCGGTCGGCGTGCACGCACTGATCTGGTGCGATTCCTACAGCAATGCCAACCGGTGGCTCGACCGGCAATCGCTGCGCGACATCGACCAGCGGGTGCTCCTGCAAATGAGCGCGTCCGACTCGAGCCAGCTGATGGAGAGCCCAGCCGCAAGCAAGCTCGGCACGCACCTGGCGTACTACTACAGCGAGGAGTTGGGCCGCGCCGAGAAGTTCCGGCCGTACGGCGTGCCGGCGAGCGAATGGCTAACGTGGGCCCAACAACGGCTGGCCCAGCGAACGGCCACTCTATCCACTCAGACAGATCCTTCGCTCTTAAATTAGCGCCGGGCTGCTCAACAGCTTTTTGGCAATTTCTTGCCTGCGTTTTCTCCCACGGCTCAGATTGCCACCTCGCGGATTGCTTATTCTGGCGGCACGAATTTTTCAGCCTGCTTATTGACGAGTCGCACTGAGCCGACTACTTTATGATGCCTTCCGGTCATCATTCGATGACGTAGTATTACCAAGGCTAATTCAGGCATGCATCTCAAGTCGCTCAAGGTATTCTGCGACGTTGTAGGCCGGCGCAGCTTTTCGCGGGCTGCGTCTGAAAACGGCATTTCGCAGTCGGGAGCGAGCCAGATCGTTAATGGTTTGGAGGAGCATTTGGGGGTCAAGCTGATCGACCGCACGAAGCGGCCGTTCGTGCTTACGCCCGAAGGCGAGGCGTATTACGAGGGCTGCCGCAAGTTGGTGCAGCGCTATTTCGCTCTGGAAGAAGAGGTCCGCACATTGCATGAAGAGGTCGCCGGCCGGGTGAGCGTGGCCTCGATCTATTCGATCGGCCTGTCGCACATGAATCGCTTTGTGCAGCGGTTTTTGCAGGCCTATCCCAAGGCGAACGTACGCGTGCAGTATCAGCATCCGCGGCGGGTGTACGAGCTGGTTGAAACGAACCAGGTCGATCTGGGCCTGGTCAGCTATCCGCGCTCGAACCGCACGATCAAAGCTACGGTCTGGCGGCAGGAGCCGATGGCGCTGGTCTGTTCGCCGGGCCACAAGTTGGCGCTCCGCGACCGCGTGACTCTGGAGGACCTGCACGGACTGGAAATCGTGGCCTTCGACACGGACCTGGAAATCCGCAACGAGATCGACCGGGCCCTGGGGGGGCGCGGGATCGAAGTCCGGGTGATGATGGAGTTCGACAATACCGAGACGATCAAGCGGGCCGTCGAAATCGACGCGGGCGTCAGCCTGCTGCCCCTGCCGACGGTGGAGCGCGAGGTCGCCGCCGGGGCGCTCGTGGCCCGACCGCTGGCCGGCTGCGAACTGAAGCGGCCGATCGGCATCATCCAGCGCCGCGGAACCGAGCTGGGTAAGACGGCCAGCCGTTTCATGCACTTGCTGCTCAAGGAGCCGGTTCATTCGCGGGGGATCGCCGGCCCGGAGAGCACCGCCTTGGAACCGGGGAAAACCGAGGCGTCCAAACCAGCCGAGTCGCTGGCGCCGGTGGCTTCGTAGTCAAGAGGCCGCGCTGCTGCTATCTGGCGCTTCGCGGCGATCCTTGTTGGGGAAGGCATTTTCGCCATGATGCTGGAACTCGAAAACGGACTGCCGAAAAAGCACGGCCTGTACGACCCGGCTTTCGAGAAAGACAGCTGCGGAGTGGGCTTCATCGCGCACATCAAGGGCGTGCGGAGCCACAGCATCGTCCGCGACGCCTGCGCGGCTCTGCGCGCCATGGACCACCGCGGAGCCTGCGGCTGCGAAGCCAACACCGGCGACGGCGCGGGAATTCTCACGGCGATTCCCGATGAGCTGATGCGGGCGGAAGCCAGGCGATTGTTTGGGTCCGAGCTGCCGCCGATCGGCAGCTACGCCGTGGCCCAGGTGTTCCTGCCGCGGGACGATGCCGAGCGCAAAACCTGCAAGAGCACGCTGGAGAAATACGTCGCGGCCCAGGGACAAAAGCTCGTGGGCTGGCGGCCAGTTCCGACCGACGTGAAAGGCGCCGATATCGGCGCGACGGCGGCCGCAGCCGAGCCGGTCATCGAGCAATTGATTGTCGCGGCGGGGGACAGCATCGAGCGCACGGCCTTTTGCCGGCAGCTGTACCTGATCCGCAAGCAGGCGTTTCACGCTCTGAACAAGCAGGCGCTGAAACAGCGGAACATGTACTACGTCGCCAGCTTCAGCTCGAGGATCATCATCTACAAGGGTCAACTCACGTCGCATCAGGTCGTGCCGTATTTTCCCGACCTGGCCGATCCGCGGTACACCAGCCACCTGGCGATGATCCACTCGCGGTTCAGCACGAACACGTTTCCGTCTTGGGAGCGGGCCCAGCCGATGCGATTCATGTCGCACAACGGCGAGATCAACACGCTCCGCGGCAACATCAACTGGATGAGCGCCCGCGAGGGGCTGCTCGAATCGGAGCTGTTTGGCAAGGACCTGCGGAAGCTGCTGCCGGTGACCGACTTGAGCACCAGCGATTCGGGCGTGTTCGACAACGTGCTCGAACTGCTGCTCTTGGGCGGGCGCTCGCTGCCAGAGGCCGTGATGATGATGATCCCCGAGGCCTGGCAGAACCACGAATCGATGCCCGAGTACAAGCGGGCGTTTTACGAATACCACTCGTGCCTGATGGAGCCCTGGGACGGGCCGGCCTCGGTCGTTTTCTGCGACGGCCGCTATATCGGGGCTGTGCTCGACCGCAACGGCCTCCGGCCCAGCCGCTATTACCTGACGACCGACGACCGCGTGATCATGGCCAGTGAGGTCGGCGTGCTGCCCGTCGATCCGAAGATCGTGAAGGCCAAGGGCCGCCTGCAGCCTGGCCGCATGTTCCTCGTCGATTTCGAGCGCGGGGCGCTGATCCCCGACGAGGAGGTGAAGAAGGAAGTCGCGACCAAGCGTCCCTATGCCCAGTGGCTGCAGGAGCAGCGCGTCGAGCTGCGCGATTTGCCTCTGGTGGACCAGTCGCACGGCTTTGAGCCGGAGACGCTGCTGGCCCGCATGCAGGCGTTCGGCTATTCGACCGAGACGATGCAGTTCATGCTGTTGCCGCTGGTCGGCGAGAAGCGCGACCCCGTCGGCTCGATGGGCAACGATTCGGCCCTGGCCTGCCTCAGCGATCAGCCGCGGATGCTCTACGATTATTTCAAGCAGCTCTTCGCCCAGGTGACGAACCCGCCGATCGATTCGATCCGCGAGGAAGTCATCATGTCGCTGGAGTGCTACGTCGGCCCGGAGCGGAACCTGCTGGCGACGACGCCCGAGCAGGCCCACCGCCTGCTGTTGCCGCACCCGATTCTGACGAACGAAGAGCTGGCCGCGATCAACCACATCGAACATCGCGGCTGGAAGAGCAAGCTGATCGACATCACGTTTGCCCGCACCGAGGGCGAGGCGGGGCTGGTCAAACGGCTGGACCGAATCTGCCGCGAGGCGGAAAAGGCGATCGACGACGGCTACCAGTTGATCGTACTCTCGGACCGCGGCGTTTCGGCCGAGCGGGTGCCGGTCAGCTCGCTGCTGGCGGTCGGGGCGGCCCATCACCACCTGATCCGGCAGGCCAAGCGGACGCGGATCGGGATCGTCCTGGAATCGGGCGAGGCCCGCGAGGTACACCACCACTGCCTGCTCGTCGGCTACGGCGCGGATGCGATCAACCCGTACGTGGCGTTCGAGTCGCTTTGGCAGGCCCAGCGGGACGGCCTGTTGCCCGCGAAGTACAGCGACAACGACATCGTCCACGCGTATCAGAAGGCGGTCGCCAAGGGCATGCTCAAGGTGATGAGCAAAATGGGCATCTCGACGCTCCAGTCGTACAAAGGGGCGCAGATCTTCGAGGCGGTCGGCCTGAATGACGACGTGATTCAAAAGTGCTTCGCGGGCACAGCCAGCCGGATCAAGGGCTGTGATTTCTCGATCCTGGCGAAGGAGGCCCTGCGGCGGCACGAGATCGGCTTTCCGCAGCGGGCTGAGCAGCGGCTGGCGGTGCTGCCGAATTTTGGCGAGTTCCACTGGCGGGCCGAGGGCGAGCGGCACATGTGGGACCCGCAGGCGATCGCGGATTTGCAAGTAGCGGCCCGCGAGAACAGCGCCGATGCCTATGCCAAGTTTTCCAAGCACGTCAACGAAGAGCTGTCGCGGCGGTGCGCGCTGCGGGGCTTGCTGAAGCTGAAGACGGGCGTCAATCGGCCCGTGCCGCTGGCCGAAGTCGAACCGGCCAAGGAAATCGTCAAGCGGTTCTGCACCGGCGCGATGAGCTTTGGCAGCATTTCGGCCGAGGCCCACGAGACGCTGGCGATCGCCATGAACCGCATTGGCGGCAAATCGAACACCGGCGAAGGAGGCGAAGACCCCGAACGGTTCAAGCCGCTGCCCAACGGCGACAGCAAGCGCTCGGCGATCAAGCAGGTGGCCAGCGGTCGCTTCGGCGTCACGATCAACTACCTGACCAACGCCGACGAGCTGCAGATCAAGATGGCCCAGGGGGCCAAGCCGGGCGAAGGGGGCGAATTGCCCGGGCACAAGGTCGATGAGACGATCGCCCGCATCCGCTACAGCACGCCGGGCGTCGGTTTGATCAGCCCGCCGCCGCACCACGACATCTACTCGATCGAGGACCTCAAGCAGCTCATCCACGACCTGAAGAACAGCAACCCTGACGCCCGCGTCAGCGTCAAGCTGGTTAGCGAGGTTGGCGTTGGCACCGTCGCCGCCGGAGTGGCCAAGGCCCACGCCGATCACATTCTGATTTCTGGCGATACCGGCGGCACCGGCGCTTCGCCGATCACCAGCATCAAGCACGCCGGACTGCCCTGGGAGTTGGGCATCGCTGAGACGCACCAGACGCTGGTGATGAACGACCTTCGCAGCCGCGTCGTGCTCCAGACCGACGGCCAAATCAAGACGGGCCGCGAGGTGGTGATGGCCGCTCTCCTGGGAGCCGAGGAAATCGGCTTCTCGACCGGCCCGCTGATTACGCTGGGCTGCATCATGATGCGGAAGTGCCACCTCAATACGTGTCCCGTGGGCATCGCCACCCAAGACCCGGTGCTGCGGCAGAAATTCACCGGGCAGCCGGAGCACGTCATCAACTACCTGTTCCTGATTGCGGAAGAAGTGCGGCAGCACATGGCGGAGCTGGGATTCCGCACGTTCAGTGAAATGATCGGCCGCGTCGATTGCCTGGAGACGAACGACGCCATCCGGCACTGGAAAGCAGCCGGCATCGACTTGACGCCGATTTTGACTCCTGCCCAAAAGCCCCATCCAGACGTCGAGGTCTATCACACCCGGGGCCAGGACCACGGCCTGGAGGGGGCCCTCGACAAGCAGCTGATCACCGAGTGCCAGAAGGCAATCAAGCGCCGCGAAAGTGTCGTGCTCCGCAGAACGATCCGCAACACCAACCGCACCGTCGGCACAATGCTCAGCCACGAGATCGCCAAGCGGTGGGGGGACGATTTGCTCCCCGACGACACGATCCGCATCAAGTTCAGCGGCTCCGCGGGTCAGAGTTTTGGTGCGTTTCTGGCCAAAGGCGTCACGCTGGAATTGGAAGGTGACGCCAACGACTACGTCGGCAAGGGTCTGTCCGGCGGGCGGCTGGCCCTCTATCCGCCGGCCGGTTCGCTGTTCAAGCCCGAGGACAACATCATCATCGGAAACGTCGCCCTGTACGGCGCGACGAGCGGCCAGGCCTTCTTCCGCGGGCGCGCGGCCGAGCGGTTCGCCGTCCGCAACAGTGGCGCACACGCGGTCGTCGAGGGCGTCGGCGATCACGGCTGCGAATACATGACCGGCGGCCGCGTCGTCGTGCTTGGCCCAACCGGGCGGAATTTCGCCGCGGGCATGAGCGGCGGCATTGCCTACGTCTGGGATCCGCTGGACGAATTCACCGCCCGCTGCAACCTGGGCATCGTCGAGCTCGAGCGGATCGAGACGCCGCAAGACCTGGGCGAGCTGCTGCACCTGGTCGAATTGCACCGCCAATACACGGATTCGACGCTGGCCGAGAAGGTGCTGGCCCAGTGGCCCGAAGTAACGGCGCAGTTCTGGAAGGTGATGCCCGTCGATTACAAACGCGTCCTCGCCGAACGCGCCAAGCACGACGAAGAAGTCGAAGCCGGCGTGCATGGAGTGCCGAGTCATGGGTAAGCCCACCGGCTTCAAGGAGTTCCCGCGAAGGGCGGTGCCCTATCGCGAGCCGCTCAAGCGGATCGAGGATTTTGCCGAGATCTTCACGCAGCCACCGGAGGAGCATCTGCGCCTGCAAGGGGCGCGGTGCATGGACTGCGGCGTGCCGTTCTGCCAGAGTGCGTCGGGTTGCCCGATCGACAATCTGATACCGGAATGGAACGACCTGGTCTATCAGGGCCGCTGGCGCGAGGCACTGGACCGGCTGCACAAGACGAACAACTTCCCGGAGTTCACCGGCCGCACGTGCCCCGCACCCTGCGAAGGGGCCTGCGTGCTGGGCATCACCGACCCGCCCGTCACGATCAAGAACATCGAGAACGCGATTATCGACCGCGGCTTTGCCGAGGGCTGGGTCGTGCCGCAGCCGCCGCCAGTGCGCACCGGCAAGAAGGTCGCGGTCATCGGCTCCGGGCCGGCGGGCCTGGCAGCGGCGGCGCAACTGAACAAGGTCGGCCACAGCGTGACGG
The DNA here is from genome assembly GCA_035649715.1 of Pirellulaceae bacterium. Classification (GTDB taxonomy): domain Bacteria; phylum Planctomycetota; class Planctomycetia; order Pirellulales; family Pirellulaceae; genus CAYLLN01. The sequence goes on along the minus strand of DASRJB010000193.1, from coordinate 2,537 downwards.
TCTATGAGCGGGCGGACCGCATCGGCGGCCTGCTCATGTACGGCATCCCCAATATGAAGCTCGACAAAGGAGTGGTGCAGCGGCGGGTGAACCTGCTGGCGGAGGAAGGCATTGAGTTCGTCACGAATGCCGATGTGGGGAACCGCGAGTCGCCGCACTTTGTCGATCCCAAGGAATTGCTGGCCAACAGCGACGCGCTGCTGCTCTCCACGGGAGCGACGCGGCCCAACGACCTGCCGATTCCCGGCCGCGGCCTCGCCGGCATTCACTTCGCCATGCAGTTCCTCACCGCAAACACCAAGAGCCTGCTCGACAGCGGCCATCTGAACGGGCAATTCATCAGCGCCAAGGACGTGGACGTGATCGTCATCGGCGGCGGCGACACGGGCACCGACTGCATCGGCACGTCGATGCGCCACGGGTGCAGGAGCCTCGTGAATTTCGAACTGCTGCCGCAGCCGCCGAAGGACCGGGCCCCCGACAACCCGTGGCCGCAGTGGCCGCGAATCCTGCGGACAGATTATGGTCACCAGGAGGTCGCCGCGAAGTTTGGGGCCGATCCGCGGACGTTCTGCGTGATGAGCAAGGAGTTCGTGGGCGACGACGAAGGCCGCGTCGCCGGCATTCGCACGGTGCAGGTCGAGTGGAACAAGGTTGACGGCCAGTGGAAGCTCAAGGAGCTGCAGGGCACCGACAAGTTCTGGCCGGCCCAGCTCGTCTTGCTGGCGATGGGCTTCAAAGGCCCGGAGCAATATGTCTCGGAGCTGCTTGGTTTGGAGCATGACCCGCGCTCGAACTACAAGGCCCAGCACGGGCGGTTCGCCACCAGCCTGCCCAAGGTGTTTGCCGCCGGCGACTGCCGCCGCGGCCAATCGCTCGTCGTGTGGGCCATCAACGAAGGGCGCGGCGCGGCCCGCGCCATCGACGAGTTCCTGATGGGTTCGAGCGATTTGCCTGCCCCGGCGTGAACCGTGGGGCGGACCTTCTTGTCTGCGTTTCACCATGAACCCTCCTGCAATCCGCCTGGCCACCGAATCCGACCTGTCCGCGATCAACGACATCTACAACTACTACGTCCTCCGCTCGACCTGCACGTATCAACTGGAGCCGGAAACCCTTGAGGCCCGCACGGCTTGGTTCCGCAATCACCCGCCCGGCAAATACCCTGTGACGGTTGCCGAGGTGGACGGCCACGTCGCCGGTTGGGGATCGCTCAGCAAGTTCCGCGACCGGGCGGCCTACGATCCGACGGTCGAGGCCTCCGTCTATATCCGGCACGACCTGCACCGCCGCGGGCTGGGCCGCGCGCTCTTGTCCGATCTCATCGAGCGGGCCCGCGCCGCCGGCTTTCACTCGCTGCTGGGCGGCGCGAGCGGCGACCAGGCGGCGAGCCTCGCCCTGCAGGAAAGCCTCGGCTTCACGCGCGTGGCCTGTTTCAAGGAAGTCGGCTACAAGTTTGGCAGTCGATTGGACGTAGTGTTCATGGAGCTCATGCTATGAACGCCCGCACGCTCGCCAATTGCTCGATCATCTCCCGCGTCGCCGCTTCGACTGCTTCTTGCCACCGGGACGGACCGAAGCGGTCTTTAAATTCCTTGCGGCTGTGGGCGAATATGATCCCGCGGCTGTTGTTGACAATCGCGCCCAAGCCCTGGGCGTCGAAGGCCGCGGCGCAGTCTTTGGCCGTGCCGCCTTGCGCGCCGTAGCCGGGGATCAGCAGCCAGGTGTGCGGCATCGCGGCCCGCAATTCGGCCAGCTGCTCCGGATAGGTCGCGCCGACGACCGCGCCGACGCTGCCGTAGCCGCATGCTCCGGCCGTCTGTGCCGCGAGCGACTCGACATAGTCGGCGACGTGGCGATAGAGCGGGCGGCCATCCGCGACAATGTCCTGGAACCGCTTGCCGCCGGGATTGCTGGTCTTCACGAGGACGAAGATCCCTGCGCCGCGGGCCTTCGCGATTTCGACAAACGGCGTCAGGCTGTCGTCGCCCAGGTAGGGGCTGACGGTCAATGCGTCGCAGCCCCAGGGGCTCGCATCGCCCGGCCCCAGATACGCCTCAGCATAAGCTTCGGCTGTACTGCCGATGTCGTTGCGCTTGCCGTCGAGGATGACAAGCAGGCTTTTGGACGCCGCGTAGTCGATGACTGTCTTCAGCGCCGTCATGCCCGCCGGACCAAGCTGCTCGAAGAACGCCGCCTGCGGCTTTACTGCAGCCACCAGCGGCGCGACGACGTCGATCACACCCCGGCAAAACGCGATGTAGCCGCGGGCTGTCGCCTCTGGGCCGCTGCCGGAGATCAATCCCGGGGGCAAACTTTCCGCCCGCGGGTCGAGGCCGACGAGCACCGGGTTGCCTTTCTGACGGACGGCAGCGGCGAGCCGGTCGGCAAAGTGGGTTGTCGCTTGGTTCGTCATATTTACTTGATGTAAATCCCCACGAAGGCCGGCGGGTATTCTCGCACGTCCCACGCCTCTGGCTGCAGGAGCTGCCCGAAATCCCAGCGGGCGTCGGCCTCGACGACCAGCGCGCTTTCGC
>DASRJB010000192.1:0-4006 GCA_035649715.1 Pirellulaceae bacterium | reverse complement strand
TGTGGAGGCTCGCATTTCGGTCCAGAGCTGCCGCAGCGGCTGGAGGTTGCCGGCGGAGGCGGCGCGGGGGGCGTAGGCGAGTTGGGCGTACCAGGCGGCGAGCGATTGGATGGGAGCGGCGATCTGGGGTTCGAGCGCTCCGAGGGCCTGGGCGAATTCATGGGGCGTCTGGTCGGGATGACGCGGGCAGCCGTGCTCGCGGGCCCAGGCTTCGGCGGCCGCGAAGGTGTGGCGGATCAGCTCCGGCCAGGGCATGCGGGTCTGCTCGCCGCCGGCAAAGGGATCGGCAAACGCCGCGAAGGGCCGCGGCGGCGGAGGCAAGGCGGCCGCGGCCGCCGCCTGCTCGGCTGCTTCCGGCTTGCCGAACCAGCGGGACCACAGATCGCGCAGCTCGGCCAGCAGCTTCTGCCAGGCCGCGGCCAGCTGCTCGCGATAGATCCAGCCGGCGACCACCGCTGCGATGAGCAGCGCCAGGTAGAACAGCCACTTGATCAGCGTCAGCAGCGTCTGGCCGATGTTGAGGTTCGAGAGCAGCGGAGGTGACGACGACTGCGGCTGCTCGGCCGGCGACTGGGACTGCGAATTCTCCTGGCTGCTCTGCTCGGCCGAGTTGTTCGATTGGTTTTGCTGCTGGTCGTCATCCTTTTTCTTCTTTTGACCTCCCGTGGAGGATTCGCCGCCCTCCTTTGATTTTTCCTGTTGCTCGCCCGTCTTTCCCTCGGATTTTTCACCCGCCTTGCCTTTGCCCTTGGACTTCTCGCCCGCTTTGCCCGACTGAGCCTTGCCGCCGTTCGATTGGCCGCCGCCTTGCTCGCCGTCCGATTTTCCGTCTCCCTCGCCTTTCGACTTGGATTTCGATTTGTCGCCCTGGCCCGCTTTGCTCTCGCCCTTCGTACCGCCGGAGCGATCGGACGATTGGTTGTCCTTGGCGTCAGTCGTCGCCGCGTCCGGATCGGAGTCGCTGGTGCCTTCGGGGCCGAAGGCATATTGGCTGGCCCGCCGGGCGGCCGAGGTGATCGCGAAGGGCAACGCAGTCAGCGAATGCTCCGCCTTGGTCCGCGGCAGGATCGTCGCCAGGAGCAGCGTCACCGCGATGAGGCCGCCGCCGACGGCGATCCAGGTTGCCGTCATCTGGGCGGGCATTTCGAGGTTCCGTTGCCGCAGGTATCGCCGCAGGCCGAGAAAGCTCGTGGCCAGAAGCAGCCCCAGACCGCTGCCGACATACACGACCATGAACTGGAACACGCGGGTGCGGGCCTCGGCGTCGCCGGTTGGCACGAACCAGCCGCCGATGCCGAAGAGCGGCAAGGCGGCGAGCGAGAAATAGACGACCCAGACTCCGGGCGAATGCGGCCGGCGGTCGGGATCGAGCAGTTTTTCCCACCAGGACTTTTCCGGCTCGCTGTTGCCGGTCGTCGCCTCCAAGAGCTGCGGCCGGACGGTGGTGCCGGCCGGCCCGCGCGGCACGCCGGCGGCCAGGGGATCGAGGCCCATCTCCTGGAGCAGCCCCTGCCCCGAGGCTTCCTGCGAATCATCGACCAGCGTGCAGTCCCACGTCAGCTTGTGCGCCGCCCACCAGACGATGCCCATGAGCGGCCAACTGATTAGCAAGCCGCCGGGCGCCAGCCGCGAGACCGCGAAGGCGACGGCGCCGCCCAGCGGCAGGGCGTACAGCGTGGCGTACGAGCTGCCTTCCTCCATCGCAATGCGGGCGATGCAGACGATGGCCATGCAGAACATGGCCATGATGAACTGGAGCCGCAGTTTGAATTCGCCCTCGTAGAAGACCTCGACCAGGAAGAACATCAGGCTGGCGACGAGCAGGAAGATGAGGAACGGGCAGACCGCGATCGCCAGGTAATCGGCCAGCGTTTCAGGCGGTCGGCGGGACATGGTGCTTAGCACAAGCGTCCTCGCTTGTGCAGGTCAGCTCTGCAAGTGCGCTGAGCAAGCGAGACGCTTACTCTACGTTATCATCGTAACGCCAGCCGGCGGCAGATTTCCATGATCGAGCCTTCGTCTTTGAGCTGCTTGACGCCGATGCCCTCGGCCAGGAGCGGCGCGGCGGCCTCGGCGAAGTCGTAGTCGTCGAACATGTTGACCAGCGCGGTTACCGCGAAGCCGCGGCGGCGGAGATTGCCCAGCGCGGCCGCCGATTCCCGCGAGCCTGGCGGCAGGATGGCGATCACGGTCGCGTCCCGCGGCATCCGGCTGGAAGCCTCGTCGATCAAGGCCGGCAGCGGCAGGCCGTCGGTCAGCTCCACGCGGGCCAGCGTTTCCAGGATTCGCATCAGCTGCTCCGGACCGCGGCGGGTCTGAACAATCAGCGGCGCGAGCCGGTCGCTCTTGTCCTTGACGCTGGCCGAGGCGAGGGCCGCGGCCCGCGAGCGGTAGTCGTGGGCCCAGCCCTCCTGGCGGATGCGATCGACCGCGTCGCGGCCGTTGGTCACCAGGCCGATCTGCTGGTTCATGAGGTACACCGCGTTGGCGATCGACGCCGCGGCCGTCACGGCCAGCTCGCTGCGGTGCGGCTCGTGCTTCCGCTCGTGGGCCCGCATGTGAAATTCCAGCAGCAGCGTCGCCCCGGCGACGGTCGAGGGCTCATAGACCTTGCTGTGCAGCTGGCCGGTCCGCGCGGTCGCCCGCCAATGCACGCGGTTCATTGGATCGCCCCGCTCGTAGGCCCGCACGCCGGAAATCCGCGTCGGGTCTTCGTACAGCCGATAGGTCATCCGCACTTCGCCGATGGGCCGCTTGGAGCTGACGTCGTAGCCGGCCAGCGGCAGCACCTTGGGCAGGACCATCAGGAACTGCGGGTCGGTGAGCACGCGGTACCGCCGGTGCAGGCCAAACAGGTCGCCGGTCTCCAGCACCAGCGGCCCAAGCTGGTAATAGCCGCGGCGCGTCGGCGTGAGCTGATAGAGCATCGACTTGCGGCCGGCGGCCTTGAGCATCGTCAGCTGCACCCGCTTGCCGCCGACTTGCAGCCGCGGCGGATTGAAGATCAGCGCGTCCGCGGGCAGCAGGTCCTCGAGCAGCACCCAGGCCACCGGCCAGCGGCCCGTGTTTTTCAGCGTGACGACCACGGCTACGTTCTGCCCGACCTCCGCCGAGAGCAGGCTGCACTCGCGGCTGGCCGACAGCGACTCGGACCAGGTTTTGGTCAGATAGCGGCTGATGAGCATCACCGCCAGGAGGACGTACATTGCGTACGCCAGCAGATCGAAGCCGAAGAGGAGCGCGATGACGAGGATCAGAATCGCGCCGGCCAGCCACTTCATGCCTCTATCCTAACTTGAGCCCGGTTCGGAATCGAAGCACTTCCCACCGCCGGGCCGCTGTGCGAAACTAGCCAGCGATCCCCCAATCGAACCGCTGCCGGTCTGCCCGCATGCCCATCGACGTCACCTGCAACAAGTGCAAGACCCGCTTTCAGGTCAGCGAGAAATTCGCCGGCAAGAAGGGGCCCTGCCCCAAGTGCAAGAACATCATCACCGTCCCGGACAAGCAGCAGGAGGTGGTGATCCATGCCCCGGAGGTCGCCGGCCCGGTTGACAGCACCGGCGCGGCGGTCATCAAGCCGCTCGCCCGGAAGGAGGTCCGCCTGACCACGCCGGTCATCGTCGGCATCGTAGGGGCGGTCGTGATCGTGCTCTTCGCGGCCCTGATCCTGCGAGTCTCCACGAAGCCGACTGGCCCCGGAGGATTTCGCCACTACTCTCCCTTGGTTACGATCCTGGGCGCGCTGGTACTCGCTCCGCCGCTGGCCTTCGCCGGCTACACGTTCCTCCGCGACGACGAGCTGGAACCGCACCGCGGCACCGACCTGATCCTGCGGCTGATCGCCCCCAGCGTTATCTACCCGGGCCTGTGGGGGCTGTATTGGCTGGCGTTTGCCTACCTGGGGAGCACCGTGCAGCCGAACTGGCAAGTGCTGGCGTTCGTCTTGCCCGCGGTGATCGCCCTCGGGGCCTTCACCGCCCAAGTCAGCCTCGACCTGGAGTTC